>NZ_VRVH01000003.1:0-69749 GCF_008040095.1 Methylobacterium sp. WL6
GGCCGATGCCCTTGCCGCTGAGGCCGCCGCGGCGCGCTGCAGGGCGGCCCCGAGGAGGAGGCGGAGCTCGGCGGCCTCAGCGGCAAGGGCATCGGCCTCGGCCTCGACCGCGACGGCATCCCGGCGGGCTTGCCCGAGGCGGCCGGCGAGGCGCGAGACGGCGTGCCGGTCCGTGTCCTGCCGAGCGCGCAGGCCGTCGAAGGCACCCTGGATCGCGGAGTGCCCGAGAGCCAGGCCCTGGCCAACGCGGATGCTGCTGTCGATCGCGAAGCTGCGGGTCTGGTGCGACATGGGCGTCTCTCCTGGCGGGGCGGATCTCACCGCCCAATTCGCGCCTGGGCGGGACTCCCCGTCAACCCGGTGCCACGTGGATCCACATGGGATGGTGAACACCCCGTTTCCGGGGGGGCTGCAGCATGCGTCCTGAACGGATCGCGATTTCGCTCTTGATGAATCGCCGATCATGCAGACTGAAACGCCCAAAAATATGCTGAGGAAATGCTGAGCTCAGCACGACGTGCGCACGAGGGAGTGCCGAGCGAGT
The DNA here is from genome assembly GCF_008040095.1 of Methylobacterium sp. WL6. NCBI lineage: Bacteria > Pseudomonadati > Pseudomonadota > Alphaproteobacteria > Hyphomicrobiales > Methylobacteriaceae > Methylobacterium > Methylobacterium sp. WL6. The sequence goes on from NZ_VRVH01000003.1 coordinate 545, forward strand.
GCCGATGCCGTGACATGTCATGGTGCCTTGCACCTCGTCACGGCATCCTACGCCCATGACCGCACCCCGCACCTCATCCTCGGCCGCCCGTGCACGCGAGGCAAACCGCGCCGTCAAGGCGGCCTCCCGCGCCCGGGCGGCGGAGGCGGGCGCGCCCGACCCGGCGACGCTCGACCGCGCGATCGCTGACGGGCTGGCGGTCGTCATCGCAGGCGCGCCCAAGGGGTACCGCCTCGCGAGCCCGATCGACGCGGGAAGGGTTCTGCTGGCGGCGGCCGCCGCGCTCAAGGCCCGCACGGAACGGGCCATCGCGGCCGGAAAGCCGGCGGTCGTCTACCGGCGCGAGGCCGTCGCGACCGCCCTCGCGGCCCGCCTCGGACTGGATCCCTGAGGTCCGGGAGTTCGCAATTCCCGCGTTACACCGGATAGGAGTAACGGGGGGAGGAGATGGCCTGGTCGAAAACACTCGACTGACGCGACGCCCCTTCGGAGGGGTTCTCAGCCCTTGGAGCGCGGCTTCAGCGTCACTTCGAGATCGCAGCCCATCGCGTCGGCCACGGAGCAGAGCCGGGCCCAATGCCAGCCCGCCAGGTGCCCTGCCCTGAGCTCCGTCCGGACGTGGCTGTCCTTCATCCCCTCGGGGTAGCTGAGGCGGCAAGGCTTGGCGGATGGGGCGGCCGGCTTCACCCGCTCGCAGAAGGCCTCGATGGTGCCGGCGTGGGAGACTGCGATCTGCTGGGCCACCCCGTCGCGGGCCCGATCGGCGATCGCCGCGCCCCGGGCGGCGTCGTAGCGCTCGATGATGCGGTCGCTCCGGATGCCGAGGAGGCGGTCAGTGGCTAAATGGCCCGGGCGGCTTGGGCGCGGGCGACCTAGTGCACTGACGCGATCAGAGGATTCACGTGGTGGGTGACGTGTGCGAGTCTGTGCGATGGCTCAGACCGTTTGCGTGCTCCTCGATGACACCGCCCAGTCACAGCTGACCGAGATCGCCGGGGATCGATCACGGCCCCTCAAACACATCCTGCGGGCCCGTATCGTTCTGCTCTCGGCCGAGCGTCTCAACGTACAGGACGTGGCCCGGCAGGCCGGTGTCAGTCGGCCCGCCGTCTGACGCTGGCAGCAGCGCTTTGCTGAGGAGGGCGTCGAAGGCTTGCTGCGCGACAGGACCCGCCCGCCAGGCATCCCACCCCATCCGACCCGAACGGTGGCCAAGGTGCTGGCGCTGACCTGCTCGGAGCCCCCCGGCGAGGTGACCCACTGGACCGGGCGCGCCGTCGCCCAGCAGACCGGGATCTCGTTGCGCTCCGTGCAGCGGATCTGGCAGGCGCATCGCCTGCAACCGCATCGGGTTCGCACCTTCAAACGATCCCACGATCCGGCCTTTGCCGAGAAGGTCGAGGATGTGGTCGGCCTCTACATGGATCCGCCCGCCCATGCGGTCGTGCTCTCCATCGACGAGAAGAGCCAGATCCAGGCCCTGGAGCGCACCCGTCCCGACCAGCCGCTCGGACCAGGGCATCCCGCCGCCCAGACCCATGACTACAGCCGTCACGGCACCACAACCCTGTTCGCCGCCTTGAACGTCTTGGAGGGCACCGTGCTCGGCCGCTGCATGCAGCGCCATCGCCATGGCGAGTTCATCCGCTTCCTGAACGCGGTCGAGGCCGCCGTGCCGGCGGGCAAGGTGATCCACGCGGTGCTCGACAACTACGGCAGCCACAAGCACCCGAAGGTCCGCGCCTGGCTCGCCCGCCATCCGCGATGGACTTTCCACTTCACCCCGACATAGGCCTCATGGCTCAACGCCGTCGAGGGCTTCTTCTCCGCCCTCACACGCCGCCGGTTGCGACGCGGGACCTTCACCGGACTCGTCGACCTGCAGGCGGCCATCAAACGCTACATCGTCGAGCACAACCAAAGGCCCAGACCCTTCGTCTGGACCAAACCCGCCGCTGCCATCTTCGACGCTCTCAACCGAACCCTTGAACCATCCGTCTGAGTCAGTGCACTAGTCGACGGAGCTTGAGTAGCATGGCGCTCCACCAAGAAGGCCATTGACGCTCTATTGCCACGCAAGAAGATAGAGATGCGCTTGAGCCACGGGAACTTCTCCAACAAAGTGGACAAGGCCTACAGGCGGCGTCCCGAGGACTGACGGGTCGGAGCCAGCGACGCCGCCGGCGCCCCTTACGGATCCGAGGGTTCTGCTGCTAAGCTCGAACCCGTGCGGGGGAACGAGTCTCGATGGCGGCGACGGGTTCGGTCTTCGAGATCATCCTGCAATGGTCGAGGAATAAGCCTGACTGGCAGCGGGACGCCCTACGTCGCATAGTGGCCAAGCGCACCCTCGACGCCGACGATCACCAAGAGCTTGCACTGCTCTGCAAGAGGGGATGTGGCTTTCCCGGTATCGAGGTGACACCGTCGCCCTTGGGCGCCGAGCATGTTCCGTCCATGGCCACCGCCGGTGAGAAGGTAGCGCTGACCTCGATCAGGGATGTCATGGGCGTCAATCGGCTCGCTCCCGGCCAGGAACTCTCGTTTGAACCCGATGGAATTACGATCGTCTACGGCGACAACGGGGTAGGAAAATCCGGGTATGCCCGCATCCTGAAGCGGGCGTGCCGGGCACGTTCCCCCGGCGAGATCCTGCCGAATGCCTTCGGCGGCGGTGCCGATGCGGGATCCGCTACGATCGGATGCGTCGTATCGGGCGATCCGATCGCGCCGCTGGCCTGGACCGACGCGGGCTCTCCCCACGCCATCCTTTCCAGCGTCAGCGTCTTCGACCGCGAATGCGGAATGGTCCATGTGCGCGAGAGGAACGAGGTCGCGTTCCGTCCGTTCGGGCTCGACATCCCCGATGAGCTCGCCGGTGTCTGCCAAGCGATCCGCACGGCGCTGACGGCGGAACAGGGGGCGCTTGAGCAGGCGCGGGATTCGGCGTTCACGGAACCCGCGTTCGGGTCTGGGACCCGGGTCGGGCGGCTTCTCGGCGCGCTCGCTCCGGGTACCGACCTCGGACCCCTGGAAAAGCTGTCGAACCTGTCAGCGGAGGAGCGCGCAAGGCTTCGCCGGCTTGAGGAGGACCTGGCCCGCGACCTGGTCCGGGCCTCAGGGGAGCAGCGCGAGCTGGCCCGGGCCGTACGCCGCCTCTCCGAGGAGCTTGATAGGGTCTTCGGGGCGGTGTCGGATGCGGAGCTCGCGCAGCTTGCGGCGCTCGCCGGGACCGCCCGCTCCAAACGCTCCGCCGCCTCGCTCGCGGCCGAACGCGCCTTCGGCGGAAGCGCCCTGAAGGGGGTCGGGGAGGCGACCTGGCGAGCCCTATGGGACGCGGCGCGGCATTACTCGGAGCATGTCGCCTACGAGGGGCACGACTTCCCGCGGACGGACGCGGAAGCGGTCTGCGTGCTCTGCCACCAGCCGATCTCCGAAGGGACCGGGGATCTGAAGCTGACCTTTGAGGAGTTTGTGAAGGCCGACAGCGAGCGCGAGGCGCGGAAGGCCGAGGTCGCCTACGAGGAAGCCCTGGGGAAGCTGTCGGGTCTGTCGCTGCGGATGTCCGGGTTTCCGCTGCGCCGCCAGCTGTCGGTGACCCATCCAGATGTCGCCGCCGCGATCCTGCGCGGGCTGGCGACCGTCCGGCTTCGGCGATGGATCTGCACGCGGGCACTCGCCGACCGCGGGGCGGGTCCAATGCCCGTGGTTGCGGCCGGCATCATCGGCACGCTGACGACTCTTGCGGATGATACGCAGGCCTATGCCAAGGAGCTTCTGACGGCGGTCGATCCCGCCGGTCGGGTACGGCTGGTTGCGGAACGGGACGAGTTGCGTGACCGCGCACTCTTGGAGGCACTGCTGCCGAAGGCGAGGATCGAGGTGGCACGGCTGAGCGAGCTGGCGGGTTTGAAGGACTGCCTGTCCGAGATGGCGACGAATGCCATCACGACGCTCGGCAACACGATCGCCGACAAGGTCATCACGCCGAAGGTCCGCGATCGCTTTCAGGAAGAAATCCAGAAGCTGGCCGCCCACAGGGTGAGGGTCGACATCGTCCGTTCGGGCGGCAGGTACGGCTCCCCGCAGTACCAGGTCCGGCTGTTCGCCAACGAGAGGGCGAAGGTCGGCGAGATCCTGAGCGAGGGCGAGCAGACCTGCGTGGCCCTGGCCGCCTTCCTGACCGAGCTCGCTACCGCGGCTCATGGATCGACGCTGGTCTTCGACGATCCGGTCTCCTCGCTGGACCATCGGTGGCGGCGCAAGGTCGCCGAGCGGCTGGTCGAGGAAGGGGGCGTCCGGCAGATTATCGTCTTCACGCATGACCTCGTCTTCCTGAACGACCTGCATGCGCTGTCAATCGACGGCAGGATCCCGGTCTCCCTGATCTCGCTCACCCACACCTCTGCCGGCGCGGGCGTCGTGAACCAGGGACTGCCCTGGATCGGGGCTAAGGTCCGGGAGCGCCTCGACGCTCTTGAGAAGGACGCACGGGCGGCCAAGGTCCTCTACGACGACAATCGGGATGATGAGTACGGGGCTGCGGCCTCCCACTTCTTCAGCAGGTTACGAAGCACGTGGGAACGGGCCCTTGAGGAGGTGGCCTTCAACTGCGTCATCCAAAGGCACCGCGACTACATCAGCACCAAGGACCTGAGAAAGGTGGCGAGCCTGACCGTTGCCAACGTCGAGGATTTCGCCGCCGGCTTCAAACGGTGCTGCGATCAGACGGAAGCCCACGATCCATCTCCCGGGCGGAACGCTGCTCCCCTGCGCCCAGACGAACTGCTCAAGGCCGTCGGGGACCTGAGGGCCTGGGTGGACCAGCTTCGTGAGCAGCAAAAGGGCGTTTGACGGCCTTCTGTCATCGTCGCCTACCGCAGTAGGTGCCGCGGCCACCTGGTTGAGATCGACGGCGCCCTCCGCCGCGGCAGCCTGGCCCTGCTAGCCCCCGACACCATGCAAGGCCCCTTTCTAATGATCGCCGAGCGGATCCCCGACGCGCTGACCACCTCGACCTTCGAGCGGGATGCCGACCGGAACATCGCAGGCCGCGACGAGCCCTGATGCGCCTTAACGGTTTTCACCTATCAATCGGATTTGGAGGTACGGGCCCCGGCCTACCGCCGATAGGCATCGTGCCAGGAGTGGTCGTCCCACCATCGACGAGAAGGGTGTCGCCGACGATGTAGTCGGACAGGTCGCAGGCTAGGAACGCGATGGCTGAGGCGATGTCCTCGACCCGTCCGATGCGACCATACGGGATCTGCGACACCGCACTGCGCAGATTTTTACCCTGCATCTGGCCCGCGTTAATGCCGGTCCTCACGGCGCCGGGTCGATGGCGTTCACGCGCAACCCGCGCGGGGCGAATTCCTGGGCGAGGGTGCACATCAGCGTCGTCGTGCCGCCCTTCGAGGCCGCGTAATTAACGTGATCGCCCCACGGGATGCAGTCGTGTGACCTGAAGGCTCCCGACGCGATGGGAACCAGCGTCGTCGGCTGACTTCCCGGCTATTGAGCCAGCCCCGGCTTCTGTTCACTTCCGGCCGTTTGTAGTTCGCGCCGATCAGTGTAACAGGCAATTTTTCAAATATCAAAAATCGCCTTTTCATCGTCTATCGAAGGTAACCGGGGGCTCCTAAGCAGTCTCAATCTTTCATGTCTTACATATGCTGCCCTTTCAATTTGTCCTCTTAGTGAACTTTGCATGATTTCACCGGGGACAGTTTCGAGAATATCTGAAATTGTTTGATATTTTATTGGTAAAAACAACCTCTTTTTCAGGACGCTTTTATTGAGAGGTTCCTTCCCCCAATATGTTTTTAAATCACGAATGACAGGCTGGATTTGATCGAGCACGGCTGCTCCGTGTAATCGTGTGAATTCTAAGTGATCCATATCTTGATCGTCATCGTGCATCCGATTTATATCTCTCAAACAACATGCAGGAAATCCGTTTACATACAGATTCGACTCTGGTCTTGACAGACTAAATCTGAGATCAGTTGATATTTCTTGACAGTCAACTATTCCGAATGCGACGGCCTTAACGAGTAGGTCAACATCTTCAGTAAGTCGCTTGGGTCCAATTTTTATGAAAGGTAGCTTCTGTTCTCGCTGATACATACAGGCTTGTACGAAGCCGACAGCATCCAAATCAAAATTATGCCCAGTGAAGATTGCGCGAATTCTGAGTTCGATGTCGGACGGCGCAAGCTGATTTATATCAGCAAATACTCGAGGTTTTTCTATTTCCTCGTGAAATATTTTGTAGAATTCTGCGCTTCCGATACCTATCATGCCATTATTATCTCTCGTTGAGAGTTTCGCGTAGCGAATGCGTGATAATTAGTCCGGGATGGATATGTACAAGTACAATACAATCCGATGAGATAGATCGCGTGACAACGCTTATAGCTTCTTAGATGCGCTTTCATCAAAACCCCGTCACCAAGGTTACAGCAAATCGCCGCGGCACACCGAAACTGATGCCCGGGCTCAGGCCTTGAGCGCCTCGATGCTGTCGAGGAGGTCTGGGCCGCCGGTCCGGCGGGCGCTCCACTTGCGGAAGATCGCGAGGACACTGCGATCGGTGATGCCGTGGCGGGCTGGGTTGTTCTCGTCCAGGACGCGCCGGAGCCGGGCGGGGACGTCGCGGTGCCAGAACTTGGTATGGTTCGGGCCGACCTCGCGTCCGAGTTCCTGGTAGGCGCCGTTGCCCGCCCAGCGCAGGCCCTTGGCGCCGAGCAGGGTACCGATCTCGCTGGCGCGGAAGTCGAGCTTCCGGCCGATACTGCCCGCGGTACAGATGTAGACCACTGCGGACTCCGCGGAGACGGTGGGCAGGTCCGGGGCGGCGCTCTCGCCGCCGACGCGGGCGAAGGCCTCCTCCGCCTTGCCGGTCCGGACGCCGTGCATCTCGGTGACGAGGAGCTCGACGCCGCGGGTGAGCCGCTCAATGAGCTCGCCTTGCCGCTGGAGGCGCTCATCCTGTTCCCGGACACGCGCTAGATGCTCACCGCGCTCGGCGCGGAGGATCTCGTTCTGCTCCCGGAACTGTGCCGCGATGGTCTCTCCCACGTCGCGCCGGAAATCCTCCATATCCGCGAGGGGTTTCCTCGGCGGAAGGTGGTGGAGCACGCCCATGGGAGGCTTCTCGCTCATGCGGCGACGGCTTCCGGGTTCGCGTGGTTACCGTGGAAGGCGTCGAAGGCCGCGTCGGCAGCGAGGGCGGCGAAGCGCTCGTGGTCGATCTCGGTGCGCCGCCCGAGGGCGTCGCGCATGACGGCGTGGGCGCGCTTGCGATCGTCAAGCTCGATCTGGGCGAAGACGCCCTCGGCCTCCGGGTTTACGACCCCGGCCGCAAGCATCTCGCGGCGGGCGAGGTAGGGGTCCCGGGCTAGGGCTCGGATGTAGCGGTCGGCGACCTTGCTCTGAGGAACCTTGCCGCGCTCCCAGCGGGTCCAGGTCTTCGGGCCGGTGGAGAGGATCTGTTCCATGTCGGCCTGGCGGAGCTTGTACTTGAGGCGGATGGCGTTGAGCTCGGCGGCGGACAGGAGCCCGTCCATCTCTCGCACGGCGTTGGCGACGGCGAGCTCGTGCTCGGAGATCTGAGAGCCCTGATAGCTGACGTTCCCGCATTCGGCACAGGCCATGCGACGGTCCTGGATGGCGAGGCTCTTCCCCGACCGTTCGACCACGAAGGGCTCGACGCGCTCGCAGACCGCGATCGCCTCGCAGGCTTGGCAGGCCTCCATCGTCATCGATCGATATCCTTCTTGAATGAGGTGACGACCAGGACGTCAGCGCCGGTGACCAGCAGCTTCAGGAACATCCAGTCGGCGCAGTCGTCGACCCAGATCGAGTAGTAGTCCGACACGGTGGTCGGGTGGTGTCTTCGCGTCGGCTCGGACTTGCTGAAGTGCGCCTCGCCCAATTCCGTCTGGATGATCGCCCGCAGGTCGTCCGTGTCGAGCTTACGGGTCCTGAGCTCTTCGAGGACGGGAGAAAAGAACGAACAGGCCTCCTCGTCGGCGGCGAGCGCGCGGACCTTTGCCAGGGGATTGTGCGGCGTCATCCAGCCTCCAAGAGGTAGCACCATGCTACCCGAACTTCAACCGCGGCATTCTGCTGAGGCTGGCGGCCCGGCTCCCTTGGTTGATCCCCGGTAAGCGTGGCCTGGAGGGTTTTACGCATGGGCCGGTGCGCGGTTCCGTCCCTTCGTGGAAGGGGCCGCCCGTGCCTAACCCAGCTCCATCTTCGGCTTGTCGGACGATCGCCAGGACCGGTTCCAAACTAGGTGCGCAGCATGTCCGATGCCCGGTCCCGCTCCTCGCCGACCTGCTCGGGCGGCCGGGAATCGCGACGCTACGGCGACCCCAGACGCAGAGGGGGGCGACGTCTCCGCGGACGCACCCCCGAGCATGTCGGCATTCGGATAGGCGCCCTGGGACGCCCGTCCGGCATGTACGAGCGCCTCCGGATCGTCCATAAGGCAGTCATGAGCGCGGGATTCCCGATCAGGGCCTACGAGGCGTCGCGCGGCTGGTGGGCGACCGCCGTCCGCCTGCTGTCGTTCGTCCTCCTCCTGGCGCTCATGGCGCCCTGTGCGATTTCCTCCGCCGACGCCCATCGCCTTCCTGATCACGCGCCCGCGTTCGCCACGTCCTCGCATAAGGGTGCGCCGGACCAGCCCGACGGGTGCCCGGCCTGCCATGCGACCTGCGGCTGCCATCTGGCCATTGGCATCGAGGCGTCACCCGGGATTCCGATCGCCACCGCCGGACGCCCGTCCTATGCCACGGCCGACGTCACCGTAGCCTCGATCTCCGCCGGTCGCCTTCCAAGGCCCCCTCGCGCCTGAGGCGGCACCGCCACGGCCGTGGCGGATGCAGACCGGACATCCCAGCGGATGCCGGCTCCTTGAGCGAGCTTGACTTGAACCGGACCGTCGACCCAGCCCCAGGCGGTGACCGCGGTCCTATGCGAACGGCCTCCCTTCCATGCGTGCAATCATATCCGTGGCCCTCCTGGCCATAGGCGTCGCCATCGGCGGTGCCGTCCCCCGCGTGTCCGAGACCGTGCGGGGCGCGCTGGCCGCCGCCGGCCTGTCCTCCACCGCGGCCAAGACTCCGGCGACCAACGCGGCCGTGACCGGGGCGCAGGCCACCAAGGTCGACGGCGACCACAAACACGCCGAGGGCGAGGCGCACGGCCACGACGAGGCAAGCGAGGGCAAGATCAAGATGACGGCCGAGCAGGCCGCCGAGCAGGACATCAAGCTGGCGCATGTCGAGGGCGGCATCCTCTCGCGCCATCTCCTGGTGCCCGGCACCATCACCCAGGACGCCGACCGGATCGCCCGGGTGCCTGCGCGGGTCGCCGGGACAGTGGCGGAGATGCGCAAGCGTCTCGGCGAGGACGTCGCCAAGGGCGAGATCGTCGCCGTCCTGGACAGCCGCGAGGTCGCGGATGCCAAGAGCGACTTCCTCACCGCGACGGTCAAGGCGGATCTGGAAAAGACCAACTTCGACCGGCAGCAGGCCCTCTGGGACAAGAGGATCTCGGCGGAATCGGCCTTCCTGAACGCGAAGGCCGCCTACTCCGAGGCGGGCCTGCGGGTCGATCTCTCCCGCCAGAAGCTATCGGCCCTCGGGCTGAACGCGACCGAGGTCGCCGCCGCGGCCAAGAAGGACGAAACCACTCCGAACTTGTCGTCGCTTCGCCGCTTCGAGCTCAGGTCCCCCCTCGCGGGGCGGATCGTGGAGCGCAAGGTCGACGTCGGAACGAAGGTCGGCAGCGAGGGGGACCCGGCCGACGTCTATACCGTGGCCGACCTCTCCTCCCTCTGGATCGAGCTCCCCGTCCCCACCACCGAGCTGTCCAAGGTCCGCGAGGGCGCCAGGGTGACTATCGTCGGGGGCGAGGACGCTCCCCGCCCCGAGGGCAAGGTCGTCTTCGTCAGCCCGATCCTCAACCCGGAGACGCGCTCGGCCCGGGTCATCGTCGCCCTGCCGAACAAGGACATGTCCTGGCGCCCGGGCACCTTCGTCACGACCGAGATCGAGATCGCCCAGGACAAGGTCGCGGTGCGGCTGCCGAAGTCCGCCATCCAGACCATCGGCGGCGAGAAGGTGGTGTTCGTGCGGACCGAGGAGGGCTTCTCGAAGCGAGAGGTGACCCTCGGCAAGGCGGACGACGATGCCTACGAGGTCGTCGCCGGCCTGGAGCCCGGCGACGAGGTCGCGGTGGCCAACTCCTTCGTCCTGAAGGCCGAGCTCGGCAAGGCCGAAGCCGACCACGACCACTGAGGGCGGCCGCCATGATCTCGAAGATCCTCGACTTCTCCGTCCGCCAGCGTTGGCTCGTGGTGCTCCTGTCGCTGCTCGCGGCCGGGTTCGGCGTGTTCTCGCTGACGAAGCTTCCCATCGACGCGGTGCCGGACATCACCAACAACCAGGTGCAGATCAACACCACTGCGCCCTCGCTCTCGCCGAACGACATCGAGCGCATCATCACGTATCAGGTCGAGACCGCGCTCGCAGGCATCAAGGGCCTGGAATACACCCGCTCGCTATCCCGGAACGGGTTCTCCCAGGTCACCGCCGTCTTCTCCGAGGCGACGAACATCTACTTCGCCCGCCAGCAGGTCGCCGAGCGTCTTCAGGAGGCCGAGGCGGCGATGCCGTCCGGGGTCGAGCCGCGCATGGGGCCGATCTCGACGGGCCTGGGCGAGATCTACATGTGGTCGGTGCACTACGCGAAACCTGCTGAGCGCAAGGTCTCGAAGCCCGGCAAACCCGGTTGGCAGCCGGACGGCAGCTACCTCACACCCGAGGGCCAGAGGCTCTCGACGGAGCTCGAACGCACGGCCTACCTGCGCACGGTCCAGGACTGGATCATCCGCCCACAGGTGAGGACCGTCCCGGGCGTGGCCGGCGTCGACGGCATCGGCGGCTTCGAGAAGCAGTACCACGTCCAGCCCGATCCGATGAGGCTGACGGCCCTCGACCTGTCCTTCGCCGACATCGGGCGGGCGCTGGAGGCTAATAACGCCAACCAGGGTGCGCGCTACCTGGAAGACAACGGCGAGGGCTACGTCGTGCGCGCCGCCGGCCGCTTGGAGAGCATGGAGGACATTGGCTCCGTCGTCGTGACCACGCGCGGCGGCGTGCCGGTCCGCATCTCCGACGTCGCCGAGGTGCGGATCGGGCGCGATCTGCGCACCGGGTCAGGCAGCGAGGACGGGCAGGAGGTCGTCATCGGCACCGCCCTGATGCTCATCGGCGAGAACAGCCGCACCGTCGCCGCCGCGGTCGACGCGCGCATGACCGGCATCCGGCGCACGCTCCCGCCCGGCGTCGAGGTCCAGACGGTCCTCAACCGCACGGTCCTGGTCGAGGCCACCATCCGGACGGTCGCCAAGAACCTGGCCGAGGGCGCGGCCCTCGTCGTGGTCATCCTGTTCCTGCTGCTCGGCAACATCCGCGCGGCCATCGTCACGGCCCTCGTCATCCCGGTGGCGATGCTGATGACCATGACGGGCATGGTCCAGGGCCGCATCAGCGCCAACCTGATGAGCCTTGGGGCCCTCGATTTCGGCCTCATCGTCGACGGGGCAGTCATCATCACCGAGAACGCCCTTCGCCATCTCGCCGAACGCCAAGGGGAACTCGGGCGAAAGCTCGACCTGGAGGAGCGCCTCGCCACCGTGCGGGCCTCGGCCGAGGAGATGATCAAGCCCTCCCTCTACGGGCAGGCCATCATCATCCTCGTCTACGTGCCGCTCCTCACCTTCACCGGGGTCGAGGGCAAGATGTTCGAGCCGATGGCGCTCACCGTCATCATCGCCCTGGTCGCGGCCTTCGTCCTGTCGCTCACCTTCGTCCCGGCGATGATCTCCATCGTCATCACCGGCAAGGTCACCGAGACCGACAACCTCTTCGTCCGGGCGATCAAGGCCGCCTACCGCCCAGTCCTCGGGGCCGCCCTGCGCGTGCCCATGCTGTTCGTCGCGGTCGCCCTGGTGTTGCTTGTCGGGGCAGGCATCCTGTTCAGGGGTCTGGGGCAGGAGTTCATCCCGCAGCTCGACGAGAAGAGCATCGCGTTGAACGCCCAGCGCATCCCGTCGACGTCCCTGTCGCAATCGCAGGCGATGCAGCTGAAGGTCGAGCAGGCCATCGGCCGGTTCCCCCAGGTCGCCTACGTCTTCTCGAAGACCGGGACCGCCGAGGTCGCCTCGGACCCGATGCCGCCGAGCTCGTCGGACACCTTCGTCATCCTGAAGCCGCAAGCCGAATGGCCGGACCCGGACCTGTCCAAGGCCGAGTTGCAGGAGAGCATCGAGAAGGCCCTCGGGGCGCTCGCGGGCAACGTCTACGAGTTCTCCCAGCCCATCCAGCTTCGCTTCAACGAGCTGTTGGCCGGCACACGCGGCGACCTCGCCGTGAAGGTCTTCGGCGATGACCTAGGCGCGATGACCGCGGCCGCGAACCAGATCGCCGGCATCCTGCGCGGGGTCGAGGGCGCGGACGACGTGAAGGTCGAGCAGACGGCTGGGCTGCCGTTCCTGGAGATCGGGATCAACAAGGCCGAGGCGGCCCGCCTGGGCCTGAGCACGTCCGCGATCCAGGACGTCATCGGGGCGGCCATCGGGGGCCGCGAGGCGGGCGTCGTCTTCGAGGGCGACCGGCGCTTCCCCATCGTCGTGCGCCTCAACGACAAGGTGCGCGAGGACCGCGAGGCCCTGGAGAACATCCCGGTGCCGTTACCTCCCGGACCGAACGGGCGCGCCGCGTCCGTGCTCCTGAAGCAGGTCGCGAGCTTCTCGGTGACGGAGGGCCCGAACCAGATCTCGCGCGAGAACGGCCGGCGCCGGGTCGTGGTCACCGCCAACGTGCGGGGCCGCGACATCGGCTCGCTCGTGGCCGAGGCGCAGGACAAGGTAACCTCGGGGGTGTCGCTCCCGGCCGGCTACTACGTGACCTGGGGCGGACAGTTCGAGAACCTGGCTTCCGCCCGCCAGCGCCTGATGGTGGTCGTCCCGGTGTGCTTCTTCCTGATCTTCCTGCTGCTGTTCTCGGCCCTGAACTCGGCCCGGGACGCGCTCCTGGTGTTCAGCGCGGTTCCTTTGGCGCTGACCGGGGGCATCGCCGCCCTATGGCTGCGGGGCATGCCGTTCTCGGTGCCCGCGGCCGTCGGCTTCATCGCCCTGTCCGGGGTGGCGGTGCTCAACGGCTTGGTGATGCTGACCTATATCAAGCAGCTCATCGCCGAGGGACGGCCAAGGCGCGAGGCCATCATGGAGGGCGCCATGACCCGGCTCCGTCCAGTGGCGATGACCGCGCTGGTGGCATCCCTCGGGTTCGTACCGATGGCGCTGGCGACCGAGACCGGGGCAGAGATCCAGCGCCCCCTGGCGACGGTAGTCATCGGCGGCCTCATCTCGGCGACCCTTCTGACCCTCGTGGTCCTGCCGGCCCTCTATGCCAGGTTCGCCGGTGCGGTCGCCCCCGAGAGGAAGGATCGGCCCAAGCCGGTCCAACCGCATCTCCGCGCCGCCGAGTAGGAGGGTCGGCATGAGCAAGAAGGTCGCCCGAACCATCGCCGACTGGGGCGGCGGCGGCCCACGTCGCCGACGCCGCGTCAGGCCCCACGTCCGTCGCGCGGCCGGCCGGGCGTTCGCCCTGGCCCTCATCGCCATCCCGGCCTGCGTCTACGTTCTGTACTGCCTCTGCAACATCGGCGGGAGGACGCACTTCCACCTGATGCCGACGGGGCCGATCCATCCTCAGGACGGATCCCCGTGGGGAGACAAAGCCTCGATGATGCGGCAGTCGGCGACGGACCCGCAGCCGCACTGACCGATGACGTCACGCAGCTCATGCGCCAACCGGGTCAGGTCGGCCAGCTTGCGCTCGACCTGCGCCAGGTGGGCGCGGGCGATGGTGTCGACCTCGGCGCAGGACCGGTCGCGGTCGTCGGCCATGGCGAGAAGCTCCCGGATCTGGTCGACCGTGAAGCCGAGGTCCCGTCCCCGCCGGATGAAGCTCAGGCGGCGCAGGTGCTCCGGACCGTAGAGACGGTAGTTGCCCGCCGACCTTTCCGGCGCCGGCAGGAGCTTCATCTTCTCGTACCACCGGACCGTCTCGACGCGGGTGTTCGTCGCCGCGGCCAGGTCGCCGATGGTCATGGGGGGTGCCTGCGCCATGGCCTTGACCCTGTAGTTGCTACAGGGTGCATGTAGGGCCTCAGACCCTTCGGCGCGAGGCCCGGGTCGACGGAGCTTGCCATGTCAGGGCCAGGAACATCGGGAGCGGTCCCCGCGGGCGCCGCGCTGCGCTACCGCGTGAAGGGCATGGATTGCCCGAGCTGCGCGACCAAGATCGAAACGGCGGTAACCCGCCTGCCCGGCGTCCGCGACGTGCGCGTGAACTACACGGCCCAGGTCCTCGACCTCGTGCTCGACGAGGGCTCGACGCCCAGGGCGGACCTGGAGAACCGGATCACGGGGCTCGGCTATGGCGTCGGGTCCCTGCCGACCGCGGCCGACCTCGCCCGCTCGCAGACGACGGGCATCGCGGCCCCGGCCATCGTCGAGGAGGAGGCGGAGACCCCCGCCTGGCGCAGCCGCAAGGGGCTTTTGGCGCTGGGCATCGCCGTCCTGTTCGCAAGCGGATTTCTCCTGCAGACGGTTCGGCCCGGGCTGGCCGGGGAATACGCCTACTGGCCCGGCGCGCTCCTGGGTCTCGCCTTCTACGGACGCCGCGCCATCGCCGCCGCCCGCAACGGCTCGCCCTTCTCCATCGAGATGCTGATGTCGGTCGCCACCATCGGGGCGCTCGCCATCCATGCCGCCGAGGAAGCGGCGGTGGTGGTCCTCCTCTTCACCGTTGGCGAGATGCTCGAAGGCTTTGCGGCCGGCCGGTCCCGGGCCGGCATCAAGGCCCTCGTGGGCCTGGTGCCGAAGACGGCGCGCCTGGTCGAGGGGGACGGCGCCGTGCGTGAGGTGGCGGCCGCCTCCCTGGTGATCGGCCAAACCGTGCTGGTGCGCCCGGGTGACCGCGTCCCTGCGGACGGCGAGGTCACGGACGGCACGTCGAGCCTCGACGAGTCCCCGATCACGGGGGAATCGGTGCCCCGGCCAAAGGAGGTCGGGGACGCCGTCTATGCCGGCAGCGTCAATGCGGACGGGGCCCTGCAGGTCAGGGTCACCCGGATGCCGTCGGACAACACCGTCGCCCGCATCCTGCACATGGTGGAGGAGGCGCAGGCGTCGAAGTCGCCGACCGCCCGGTTCATCGACCGCTTCAGCGCCGTCTACACCCCGGTCGCCTTCGCGGTCGCCGCGCTGGCGGCGCTTGGCCCGCCGCTGCTGCTCGGCGCCGACTGGGGCACCTGGATCTATCGCGGACTGGCGTTGCTCCTCATCGCCTGCCCCTGCGCCCTCGTGCTCTCGACCCCGGCCGCCATCGCCTCGGGTCTTGCCGCCGGAGCGCGGCGGGGACTGCTGGTGAAGGGCGGCGCCGCCCTGGAGACCATCGGACGGGTGCGTACCGTCGCGTTCGACAAGACGGGGACGCTCACGGCAGGGCGTCCAAGGGTCACCGACGTCCTCCCATTTGCCCCGGACATGACGGATCGAACCCTGCTCGGGCTCGCGGCGACGGTGGAGGCCGGATCGAGCCACCCCATCGCTCGTGCGATCCTCGAACGTACGGAGGCCGACGCCATCCCCCTGCGCCCCGTACGCGATGCCCGTGCGGTTCCCGGCAAGGCCGTCCAGGCCACGGTCGCCGGTCGCACGGTCGCGGTGGCATCCCCGCGCCACGCCGCGACGCTGGCCAGCCTCTCGCCGGAAGCGGAAGCGACGGTGCAGGCCCTTGAGGAAGCCGGCAAGACCGCCGTCGTCGTGGTTCGGGACGGAGAGGCGCTCGGCGCCGTGGCGGTCCGGGACGAGCCCAGACAGGATGCGGCCGCCGGCGTCGCGGCCCTGCGCCGGCTCGGGGTCGAATGCGTGATGCTGACCGGCGACAACCGGCGCACCGGCGAGGCCATCGCCAAGGGCCTGGGACTATCGGTCCGGGCCGACCTGCTGCCGGCCGACAAGCTCGCCGAGATCGGCGCGTTGAAGGAGGTCGGCCCGGTCGCTATGGTCGGCGACGGCATCAACGACGCCCCCGCGCTCGCCTCCGCCAGCGTCGGCATTGCCATGGGCGGCGGCACAGACGCGGCACTGGAGACGGCTGACGCGGCCATCCTCAACGACCGGGTCTCGGACGTGGCCGCCCTCGTGGCGCTGTCCCGGGCGACGCTCGGCAACATCCACCAGAACGTGGCCATCTCGCTGGGGCTTAAGGCCGTGTTCCTGGTGACGACGCTCGCAGGCATCACTGGGCTATGGCCGGCCATCCTGGCGGATACCGGGGCGACCGTCCTAGTGACGGCCAACGCCCTTCGCCTGCTCCGGGCTTGAGCCGATGCGTCTCATACGGGAAAGGGCCGAGGTCGGCGCCCTCGTCGTAATCGCTGTGACCGCGGCGGGCACCGACCTGTGGACCAAGGCGCTGGCGGTCGACAGGCTTTCCGACGGAACCGTGCACGCGGTACTGCCGATGCTCGACCTCAGGCTCGCGTTCAATCATGGCATCAGCTTCAGCCTGCTTCCGGCGCATGACGCGACGTCCCTGGTCGTCCTTCTTGCGCTTCAGGGAATGCTGACGGCCCTCGTTGCCGGGTTGGCATTCCGCGCGACCGGAGCGTCGGAAGGAGTTGGTTTCGCCATCATGACCGGCGGTGCCCTGGGAAACCTCATCGACCGATGTGCGGACGGCCGCGTCACGGACTTCCTCGACCTGCACCCGGCGGAGGTGCATTGGTTCACCTTCAACATGGCCGATATCTGGATCAGCCTCGGGGCCGCCTTGATAGCTTGGGAGGCAGTCGGCAAGCCGGGCCGGCCGAGACCACCAGCGCCGCTTGATCCGGCCGCCCTACGGGCCCCCTAACGGCATCATTTCGGTCGTGCCCGTAATGGTCGGACGGCCTGGCCGCAGGCATCGACGATGCGGTCCTGCTAATCGAACGAATACTGGGATGCGTCCGTTCCTTCAGTCAGGCGGAGGATGCGTTTAGGAAGAACGACGCATGGGGTCCTATGCCTCGATGCCGGCCTCGCCCGCGACATGGTCGGGCTTCTCGACCTTACCGCGTCGCTGGAGCTGGAGGGCCACGACCCAGCACAGGACCGCCCAGGCCGACCCCACGCACCAGCCCGCCAGCACGTCGGTCGCGTAGTGCACCCCGACATAGACCCGGCTCATCCCGACCACCACCGTGAGGAAGACGGCCAGCCCCATGAAGTATGCCTTGAGGCGAGCGCCCGCCGCCACGCGCGTCATGAGGGCACCGAGCGTCAGGTAGGTGACGGCGGAAAGCATGGCGTGGCTGCTGGGGAAGCTGGCGGTAAACACCTGGATGCCGCCGGGGATCTCGGGTCGCGGACGGTTGAAGAGGAGCTTGAGGCCAAAGCTGATGACCGTCCCGCCCAGGATTGAGCCTACCACCAGGACCGCTGCCCCCTGCTTGCGGATCAGGAGCAGGTAGCCTGCCACAGCCGCGATGAGAAAGCAGAGAACCACCATGCTGCCCAGGGAGGTCACGTCCCGGGCCATCTCGTGCAGCCAATCCGGTCCAATCGGACCAGCCGCGCCGGGTGGACGGAAGAAGTGGGCGACGCGGGTGTCGAACCCCATCGTGCCGCCCTCCATGACCTTGTCGGCCAGGAGACCAAACCCGAGGATGAGGGCGGCGACGCAAAACAGCGTCACGGGCAGACCAATCTCCCGTTTGCCGAGGCGCGCCATGATACCGGCACGGGCGGACGGAGAGGATTGGTTCATGCGCCCGAACTCCTGGATCGGTCCCTTGACGGTTGCTGGCTCGGGACACTCACCGCCTCATGCGGCAGAGCCGAAGAACCCGTTCGGATCCTCGCCCGTTCCCCCGCGGTGAGCGGCGAGCCAAGGAGAACCCGCACCTTTGTTGCCCGCAATGGTCGCATCCACGCCGAGATCCCTGCGGAGGAGGACCTGAAACGTCGGATATCGACCCCGAGGCCTAGTGGTCGAAACCTGACGCTTGATACCGTCCGCTTCCGACCCTTCTCGGACCCTCAGAGTGTCCGCTTCCGGGCAGCCTGATAGACCAGATGCTTATGACCGGGATGGGTGGAGAGCAGTCTGGCCGCTTTCGGCGGCGTGCTGTGCTAAGACAGACATAGGTGGCCCTGCCGACCGTGGAAGCACCGCGGTGCTACCGCGCGAACGGACTACGAGCCGAAGTCTGCCGGTCATCCAGGATGGCCAAGAGATGCGTAGGGCGAAGGAAACAGCCTGATCTGACGCGTGGCGAGCACGACCGCCGCTGGCAATGGATCGAAAACAATCTCGACCGCACTCGGACCTCCCCGGGATCAGATGTCGATCCGGGCGCCGATCTCGACGGCACGGTCGACCGGGATGCGGAAGTAGCGGGACGCGTCCGTGGCCGCACGGGCCATGGAGATGTAGAGCCTGTCCTGCCACACCGGCATGCCGGTCTCCGGCGAGGCCACCAGCACCCGCCGCGTCAGGAAGTACGACAGGTCGCCCTTGTCCAGGCCCGCGGCCGCAAGGGCGCGCGGAAGGTCGGGCAGTTCGGTGAACCCGAAGCGCACCGTCACGCAGGAGAAGGCGTCGGACAGCTTCCTCACGGCGACGCGCTCGGCGTCTGCCACGCGCGGCAGGTCCTCGGTGACCACGTGCAGGATATAATTGTTCGCGTGCATCACCCGGTTGTGCCTGACGTTGTGCATCAGGGCCCCTGGGGTATCGCCGGGCGTTCCCGTCAGGAACATGGCCGTTCCCGGCACCCGTTGGATCGAGCCGGTCTCCACCATCCGCGTGAACTCGGAGAGCGGCACGCGCCGACGGTGGATCTCCTCGGCGATCAGGGCCGAGCCGCGCCGCCAGGTCCACATCGCCGTGACCAGGGCGGCGCCGATGGTCAACGGCACCCAGCCCCCGTGCAGGATCTTGAGCGCGTTGGCCGAGAGGAACACCAACTCGATGAGTAGGAACGGCGCGATGACCGCGGCCGCGACCGCAGGCGACCAGCGCCAGACCTTCCAGGCGACGACGAACAGCAGGCAGGCGGTGATGACCATGTCGCCGGTGACCGCGATGCCGTAGGCGGCCGCCAAGCCGCTCGACGACTTGAACAGCACCACCACGAACACGACCGCGACGAGCAACCACCAGTTCACCCGAGGGATGTATATCTGCCCCTTCTCGGTCTCGGAGGTGCGCAGGACCCGCATGCGCGGCAGCAGGCCGAGTTGCATCGCCTGCTGGGTGATCGAGAAGGTGCCGGTGATCACCGCCTGGCTGGCGATGACCGTCGCCACGGTGGCGAGTAGCACCATCGGCAGCAGAGCCCAGGACGGATAGAGCAGGAAGAACGGGTTCTCGGCCCGCTCGGGGTGGGCGAGCAGCATGGCGCCCTGGCCGAGATAGTTCAGGGCGAGCGCCGGCAGCACCAGCCCGAACCAGGCCGCGCGGATCGGCGTGCGACCGAAGTGTCCCATGTCGGCGTAAAGCGCCTCCGCGCCGGTCACAGCGAGGAACACGGCACCGAGCGCCAGCAGGCCGGCCGTGCCGTGGCTCAGGATGAACGAGACGCCGTGGGCGGGGTTAAGCGCACCCAGAATGCTCGGGTCGTCGACGAGGTGGCCCAGGCCGCCCAGCGCCATGACGATGAACCAGAACGCCGTGAGGGGGCCGAAGAAGGTCGCCACCCGCGCCGTCCCGTGGCTCTGCAGGGCGAACAGCCCGATCAGGATGGCGAGGCTGATGGGCAGGACGTACGGGTCGGTGGCCGGGGTCACCAGCTTCAGCCCTTCGACCGCAGAGAGCACTGACATGGCCGGAGTGATGATGGCGTCGCCGAAGAACAGTGAGACGCCGACCATGCCCAGCACGATCACGAACCCGCCGGAATGGCCCAGCGCCCGCTGGGCGAGCGCCACGAGGGACGGCGTGCCGCCTTCGCCGTCGTTGTCGGCCCGCATCACCAGCAGCACGTACTTGAGCGTGACGATGAGGATGAGCGCCCAGAGGATCAGCGAGACGACGCCGAAGACCATCTCGCGGGTCGGCGCGTGCCCCCCTCCGGCGGTGGCGTGGAGGGACTCCTTCAGGGCGTAGAGCGGGCTGGTGCCGATGTCGCCGTAGACTACGCCGACCGAACCGAGCGTCAGCGCCCAGAACCCCGCCCTCGGGCCATGTCCCTCATCGGAGGGCAGCGGGGTCTCGGACTTCGCGAACTCGGTCCTGGCGATTGCGGGCATCCACTGGCTCCACGTCAGCGAACGCGGGAAGCTCGCAAGGCAAGCCTCCAACGGCCTGGGGCCGGGAACGTTCAGGTAACACGAAGACGAATGTCCCCGTTCAGGCAGGCCGTCGCGACGTATGTCTTGAGGACTGAGAAGTAGACGCCCGACCAGCCGGAGTTCGCGATGGCCAGCGCCAGGGCGGCGCTCGCCATCAGGATCAGGCCGCCTGAGGCCTCGCCCCGGAGGACGTTACGCAGGGCCGAGGTCGGGCGAAGGCGCCGCGGCATGGGCATAGATCTCCCGCGCTGGCGGCCCGACCAACGCTGAAGCCTGCCGGTCCGAAGGTCGGACCGCGCACCCATGGCCGGCTATCGCATTCGTTGGCCTATCCGGCAATCCGAAGCCCGGAGCGTCCCGGGACGGTTCATGTCATGCAGCCCGGCCCGCCGCACCGACGCCGACTTGGCTGACGCTCCAGTGCTCCAGGTGCTTGTAGACGATGACCTTGTTCGCGAGTTGGGCACCGTGCCGGCTGCAGAAGCCTTCGAGCTGCTCGCGGGTGCCGATCAGTTCGACGCACATGGTCAGCTCGGGGTTGAGCGACTCGGCGCCGTCGTCCTGGATCGGCCCATGGTTGCTGTAGCCGTGGTGGGACTGGTGGGCGACGGCGTTCATGAGGCCCTCCGCCTTGGCCTGGGCGACGAGCTCCCGATAGAGCGGCTTCGAGCCAGAGAACCACCGGCCCTTGCCGGCGCCGCCGCGCTCGCCCGGCTTCATGTAGATACGGATCATGCCGGTGTCGGCGGCGACGACGCGATGCGATGGGGTCATGACGTCTCCTCGGTGATGGGGCGCTCGGCCAACGGTGCGACGGTCGGCACCCGGCCCGTACGGGCCTGGCGCAGGGTCATGCCGTCCGGGATGTTGGCCGCCGCCGACTTCGGGACCGCGATGCGCTGCGACAGGTAGATGCCGTTGTGACCCGAGCAGAGGTAAGCCAGGAAGCACGCGACGGCGAGATAGACCCCGTGCGTCGCGCCGAAGAGCTCGATGCCCATCAGCGTGCAGGCGAGCGGCGTGTTGGCTGCGCCGGCGAAGACCGCGACGAACCCCAGCGCCGCGAACAGGTCCACCGGCGCGCCGAGCAGCCCGGCCAGGGCGTTGCCGAGCGCCGCGCCGATGAAGAACAGCGGCGTGACCTCGCCGCCCTTGAACCCGGCGCTGAGGGTCACGACCGTGAACAGGATCTTCAGGGCCCAGCTCCAGGGATGGATGTCCGGCCCGAAGAAGGTGTTGATGGTCATCCCGCCGGCGTCGGCGGCCGAGACGCCGAGCCCGAGGTAGTCCCGCGTACCAAAAGCGTAGACGAGGCCGATGACCGCGAGGCCGCCGATCACCGGGCGGAGCGGCCCGTACGGGACCAGGCGCTTCAGCCAACCACCGAGGAGGTGGTTGGCTTCCGCGAACAGCAACCCGACAAGGCCGAAAGCGACGCCGGCGAGCGCGACCTTGGCAAGGAGCAGCGGATCGACGGTCAGGGCCTTCGCGCCGCCGGCGAGGAAGTCCACGTGGTAGAAGCCGTGGTGGATGCCCCATGCCTGGCAGGTCCAGTCGCCGACCACCGCGGCGAGGAGGCAGGGCACCAGCGCGGCGTACTCGACGCGACCGACCGCGAGCACCTCCAGCGCGAACACCGCGCCGGCGATGGGCGTGCCGAAGACTGCGCCGAAGCCGGCGGCGATACCCGCCATCAGGAGGACCCGGACCCCGGCCGCATCGACCCCGAAGAGCTTGCCGAAGGCGCTGGCAAGGCTGCCTCCCATCTGGACGGCGGTACCCTCGCGCCCGGCCGACCCGCCGAACAGGTGCGTGACGATGGTGCCGAGGAAGATAAGCGGCGCCATCCGGAGCGGCACGCCGCCGTCCGGCTCGTGGATCTCCTCGACGATGAGGTTGTTGCCGCCTTCAACGCTCTTGCCGAACAGGTGGTAGAGCAAGCCGACGGCACAGCCCCCGAGCGGAAGCAGGAACAGGAACCAGGGATGGTCGAAGCGCGCCTGGGTGGCCGCGTCGAGGCTCCACAGGAAGGCCGCGCAGAGGGTGCCGACCGCCGCGGCCATCGGCACGAGGATGGCCGACCATCGCGCCACCGAAACGGCATGGGCGTGCCGCGTGCGGACGAACGCCGCGAGGTTCAGGCTGTCGAAGAGATTTTGGAAGGTCGCGCGCATGAGTCCCCCTTGTTGCGGCGCCGCAAAAGGTAGGAGTCATTAGCCCAGGGGGCGGTTTGGCCGAAAGGCCCGGCAGATTCCATTGCCGTGGACGGGAGATGCCTTCGCCTCGCCCGTTCGTCAAGATCCAACTCCCGCGCGCCCGGGCCCCATCCCGAGTGGGGATGGGGCCCGGGTCGTTCGAAAGCATCACGAAAGACGGTGGCTGGTCCAGGGCCCGGGGCATGTCTATGCCCTCCGCGGCCGAGGCCGGCGCGTTCGACGCCGGCCCGGGGCGGAGCGCATCCCATGACCCTTTCCTGGCTCGGAGCCGTCATCACCTTCCAGGTGACCTTCACCGAACTCTTCATCGCCGCGACGGTGATGATGGCCGGGGCGTACCGGTTCGGATGGCGCAGCGTCCTGGCGGGCTCCATCCTCGGCGGGCTGGCGGTGTCGATCCTCGCGGTCGTCCTGCGCAAGGCGGCCTACCTCCTGGCCCTGAACGTCCTGGATTGGATCTCGGCGGTCTTGCTGCTCGGGTTCGGCCTGTACCTGCTCTACGAGTTCATCGACGGGCTCTCGAAGCGCGATGCCGGCACGGCCCCCGGCTCGACGGACGCGAACTGGTCGCGGCCGATCAACGCCGCGGGCCTCGGCGTCGCCGCCTGGGCCCTGGTCGCCGAGGGGCTTGAGATCCTGGTGGTCTGGCTCGGCGTCTCGCTTCGGGAGGGCGCGGGAACGGCGACCCTCGGGGTCGGCATCGGGGTCGTGCTCGTGGCGACCTTGGCTTTCGCCCTCGGCGGCACCGGGATCTTCCGGAAGGTGCCGCCCTACGTCCTCGACGGGGTCGCGGCCCTCATGGTGACGGCCTACGGCGCCTATTTCCTCTCCCTTGCCGTGACCCGCGCGTGATCGGTCGACGAAGGGATTGACCCGGACGACGGATTAATCCACGTTGCCGGACGTGGGATGGGGATGAAGCTCCCCGATAACTGCCGGCCCCCTATGGGCCGGACGATAGCTTCTACCGAGCGCTTCGGCGCGGGTAGAGCTATGTGTTGACCCGCACCGTCACGCTCATGACCGCAACCGGATCGCCGCAAGGCGGCCCCTCATGAGCCGACCGATGACCCTGCCCGATCCAAGACCGTCCTGATGCCCGCCGTCGCCCACCAGGCGCGGTCCGGGCCTTTTCCCGTTCGCGCACGAAAAAAAAGGCGGAGCCATAAGGCTCCGCCGCGACCAGGACACATGCCTCCGAGCGGTCACAAGAATACATGTGCTTAGGTCTAGTCTGTCGCAGGAATAAGGATAGCCACTCGATAGTCTGAGTCAACGCAAAAAAGCGATGTCTCGGAATAATAAAGATCGGCATCTTTATTTAAAAAACAGCACTATTTGCGCCCCTGATAAAGCCATGGCTTTTTCGGGCGACGTCGTATTGGTTAAATCAGCATCTGCATGATAATGACTGGATAATTCTGTCGCACTTAGAAAATGCTTATTGCGCTGATCTTATAATTCGATACTTCTACCGGCGCTCCACTTGGGCTCCCGGACGATGATCTTGGGGCTCGAGGGGAATGCAGCCCCGGTCCGGGGCCCGGCGCGGAAGCGCGCAGGGCCGACACGTCGCCGCCGACGGACCGGGATGCGGTGAGGAGACCCCTGGCGGACACAACGTCCGGGTTCGAACGCTCAAATGGAGGAACACCTATGAGGAAGATCGCCCTTGCGGCGTCCGTCGCCTACGCCGCGACGCTCCTGCCGGCCGCCATGCCGGCCATCGCGAACGAAAACCTGATGAAGCTGATGCAGGACCCCAACCAGTGGGCGTTCCCGGGCCTCGACTACACGAACCAGCGCTATTCGAAGCTCGACCAGATCAACAAGGACAACGTCAAGAACCTCCAGGTGGCCTGGACCTTCTCGACCGGCGTGCTGCGCGGCCATGAGGGCGCCCCGCTCGTCATCGGCAACATGATGTACGTCCACACCCCGTTCCCGAACATCGTCTACGCGCTCGACCTCGACCACGAGGCCAAGATCGTGTGGAAGTACGAGCCCAAGCAGGACCCGTCGGTGATCCCGGTGATGTGCTGCGACACGGTCAACCGCGGCCTGGCCTACGCCGACGGCGCCATCATCCTGCACCAGGCCGACACCACGGTCGTCTCGCTCGACGCCAAGTCCGGCAAGGTGAACTGGTCGGTCCAGAACGGCGATCCGAAGAAGGGCGAGACCAACACCGCCACCGTGCTGCCGGTGAAGGACAAGGTCATCGTCGGCATCTCGGGCGGCGAGTTCGGCGTACGCTGTCACGTGACCGCCTACGACCTCAAGTCCGGCAAGCGGGTCTGGCGCGCCTACTCCGTCGGCCCGGACGACGAGATGCTCGTCGACCCGGAGAAGACCACCTACCTCGGCAAGCCGGTGGGCAAGGATTCTTCGCTGAAGACCTGGGAAGGCGACCAGTGGAAGACCGGCGGCGGCTGCACCTGGGGCTGGTACTCGTACGACCCCAAGCTCGACCTGATGTACTACGGCTCGGGCAATCCCTCGACCTGGAACCCCAAGCAGCGTCCGGGCGACAACAAGTGGTCGATGACCATCTGGGCGCGTAACCCCGACACCGGGCAGGCCAAGTGGGTCTACCAGATGACCCCCCACGACGAGTGGGACTACGACGGCATCAACGAGATGATCCTCACCGACCAGAAGGTCGACGGCAAGGAGCGCCCGCTCCTGACCCACTTCGACCGCAACGGCTTCGGCTACACCCTGGACCGCGCCACCGGCGAACTCCTCGTCGCCGAGAAGTTCGATCCGGTCGTCAACTGGGCCTCCAAGGTCGACATGGACAAGGGCTCCAAGACCTACGGTCGCCCCCTCGTCCAGGCCAAGTTCTCCACCGAGCAGAACGGCGAGGACACCAACTCCAAGGGTATCTGCCCGGCCGCGTTGGGTTCGAAGGACCAGCAGCCCGCCGCCTACTCGCCGAAGACCAACCTGTTCTACGTGCCCACCAACCACGTCTGCATGGACTACGAGCCGTTCCGGGTGACCTACACCCCGGGCCAGCCCTACGTCGGTGCGACCCTGTCGATGTACCCCGCGCCGAACAGCCATGGCGGCATGGGCAACTTCATCGCCTGGGACGGCGTGAAGGGTAAGATCGCGTGGTCCGATCCCGAGCAGTTCTCGGTCTGGTCGGGCGCCCTCGCCACCGCCGGCGACGTTGTCTTCTACGGCACGCTGGAAGGCTACCTGAAGGCCGTCGACTCCAAGACGGGTAAGGAACTGTACAAGTTCAAGACCCCGTCGGGCATCATCGGCAACGTGATGACCTACACCCACAAGGGCAAGCAGTACGTCGGCATCCTGTCGGGTGTCGGTGGCTGGGCCGGCATCGGCCTCGCGGCCGGCCTGACCGACCCGAACGCCGGCCTCGGCGCGGTGGGCGGCTACGCCGCCCTGTCGAGCTACACCAACCTCGGTGGCCAGCTCACCGTGTTCGCCCTGCCGAACTGATCGGTCGCGAACACCAAGGAGCCTAGGGTGCCGGCGCGGGTCCTCCGCGCCGGCATTTCCCTGTCCGCACCACCCTTCGCCCGGAGCCCGCGTGATCGCCTCCCCAGTACCCCCGCCGGGGCGATGTCTCGTCCTCGTCCGCCATGGCCAGAGCCAAGCCAACGCCGACGGCCTTTTCACGGGACTGCTCGACTCACCCCTCACCGAGCGGGGCCGACAGGAAGCCTGCTCGGCCGGGCTGCGGCTCAAGGACGAAGGATTTCGCTTCGCCTCAGCCTTCACGTCGACCCTCGCGCGGGCCATCGCGACCTCCCGGCTGGCGCTCGATGCCCTGGGGCAGGCCGATCTGGTGCCCCTCCGGGATGCCGCCCTGGACGAGCGCGACTACGGCGACCTCAGCGGCCTTGGCAAGCAGGGCGCCTACGAACGTTTCGGGGCGGAGCGGATCGAGGGCTGGCGGCGCTCCTACAAGGGTCAGCCGCCGAACGGCGAGAGCCTCCGGGACACCGTCGCCCGGGTCGTGCCCTTCCACCTAAGGCATATCCAGCCGGCGGCGATGCGCGGTCCAACGCTGGTCGTCGCCCACGGCAACTCGTTGCGGGCCTTGGTGATGGTGCTCGAAGGACTGGGCCCAAGGGAAATCGAATCCGTCGAGATCGCGACCGGATCGATCCGGGTCTACGAGTTCGGTCCGGATACCACCATCGCATCCCGCCGCATCATCGACTGAGCTCCGGCTCCGTGCCCGTTCCGGATCGAGCCGGTGCGGCCTCGGCTACTTCCCGCTCGATCTCGCCGCGGGATTGAAGCCAGAGGGCGAGGATCCAGCAGGACACCGCCCAGGCCGCGCCCACGCACCATCCGGCGAGGACATCGCTCGGGTAGTGCACGCCGAGGTAGATCCGGCTCAGCCCAACCGCCACCGTCAGGAACACGCTCAGGCCCATGAAGTACGACTTCATACGGCGGTCGGCGCTCCCTCGGGTCAGGAGGACGCCGAGTGTCAGGAAGGTGACGGTTGCAAGCGTTGCGTGACCGCTCGGGAAGCCCGGCGTGAAGACCCGCACCGCGTTCGGGAAGTCCGGCCTGGGCCGGTCGATGCCGTACTTGAGCAAGGTGCTTGCGATTGCGCCGCCGAGGACCGCGGCCACCATCACCATCGCGAGGCCGCGCTTGCGGACCAGCATGAGGTAACCAACGGTCGCGGCCGAAAGGAAGCCGAGGAAGACGAAGCTTCCCAGCGCGGTGACGTCCCGTCCCGTCTCCTGCACCCAGGCCGGTCCTATGGGGATGGCGAGATCCTTGCCCGTTCGAAGCGCGGTGAGCACCGCCAGGTCGAACCGTGCTGTTCCGCCCTCGATCACCTCGTCGGCGAGAAGCCCGAAGCCGAGGAGCAGTGCCACGACGAGGAAGGCGCCCGCCGCCAGCCCGAAGTCGCGCTGCCCCATGCGTGCTAGGAGCGATGGGGTGATCTCGGCGGCCTTGATCTCATCGGTCGCGACCGGCAGCGAGGGCCGGGTCATCGCGGCGCCCCGGAACGCCTGAGGACGCTTTCCACCAGGATCAGGCCTAGCCCTCCGAACAGGAAGATCGCGGCCGATGTCGTGCCGGCCTGTCCGTAGGCGCGCACCAGCCAAGCCGCCCCGACCCAGGCGACGATGGAGGCGGCGAAGCCGACATCGTCCACGACCAATCCCAGGAGTTCGCGAAGGACGGTTCCGAGCCAGTGCATGCGGATGCCTAGAGGTTGGGAAGGGGACGAAGGGCGGCGGCACGTCGACGGCACGTCGGCACGGCCAGAACCGAGAGGCCGAGGAAGCCCGCGGTCAGCGCCGCGACCGCCCAGTCGCCGCCGGGCCAGTCGAGGCCGATGCCCTCGCCGACCCAGAACGCGCCGAAGGCCGACAGGAGGACGCCGACCGTGAACTTGAGCGTGTTCTCCGGCACCATCGACAGGGGGCGGTGAAGCGCGACGCCGAGCGCCACCACGACGATCAGGGCGCCGAGCGCCCCGAGGCTGGCGGGGACCAGGAGTCCCGCCCCGCCCGCACCGACGGCGACGACGATGAAGACGACTTCCAGGCCTTCGAGCATGGTGATCTTGAAGGCGGTGGTCACGGCCACCGCATCCCATCGAAGGCGGCCGCCGCCTCCGGTGCCCAGCGCGGCCGCCTGCTTGCCGTAAGCCTCGTCCTCGTCGTGCAGGGCGATGACCCCGGCGGAGCGGAGGATGGCCTTGCTCAGCCAACGCATGCCGAACAGCAGCAGCAGGCCGCCGACGACGAGTTGTACGTCCCGCAGGGGGATGCGGGTCAGCAGTGGGCCGAAGAGCAGCACGATGGCAAGGAGGACGGCGAGGGCGCCCGCGGCGCCCGCGAGGGCGTTCCGCCAACCCCGGGTCGCGCCGACGGCGAGCACGATGGTGAGGGCCTCGACGAACTCGACGATGGAGGCGAGAAACGCCGCAAGTGCCGTGGGCCATGCATGCACCCAGTCGATGGCCATTCCGATCCTCCCTGCCACTCGACCGCTTGGCCGGACGCGGTTTCCGTCGGGAGGAAATGTCGCTCTTGCTACCGATGTCAACATCATTGTAGAAAATGCTACATCATGGTTCCAAACGGGGCACCACCGACTGGCGGAGTCGAAGCCGATGGCGGACGAGTTCGGCGACACGGTCCGGCGGCTGATGCCATCCCTGTCCCCCGCCGTTGCCCGGGTTGCGGGTTACCTGGATCAGAACCGGGCGACGGTTCTCGCAAGTTCGGCCCAGCAGATCGCCACGCATCTCGCGACATCGGACGCGACCGTGATCCGCGCCGTCCAGGCGCTGGGGTTCGATGGCCTGCCCGATCTCAAGCAGGCGCTCGCCGCCGGACTCGACGGCCGACGGACGCCGGCGACCGACATGCGTCGAACGCTGGCGGAAGTCGGCGCCACCACCGGCGATGCCATCGATGCCGTGCTGGAAGCGCACCGGGAGGGGATGGAAGCGCTCCGGACCGAGGACGGACGCGCGGGTATCCTCGCGGCGGTCACCGCCCTGCATCCAGCGACCCGGATCGGCGTCTTCGGGATCGGCCCCTCCGCGCATCTTGCCCGGTACGTGGCCTTCCAACTTACGCGCTCGGGACGGCAGAGCCTGCTTCTCGATGCGACGGGATGGTCGCTGGCCGACCAGTTGCTGGGCCTGCATGCCGACGACGCGGTCGTACTCCTGGCCTACGGCAAGCCCTACCGCGAGGTGCAGGCCGTGATGGGCGAGGCGCACCGTCTGGGCCTGCCCGTGGTCCTCGTGACCGACACGGAGACCAGCACCATCGCCCGCAAGGCCACGGTCGTGCTGTTGGCCCGTCGCGGCCGCGCGAACCAGGTCGCCCTTCACGCCACCACGCTCGTCGCCCTGGAGGCCGTCATCCTCGGCCTGGCCGCGGCCGACCGCGACACCGCCCTTCGGCAACTCGCCAACCTCGACCGGCTGAGGAAGCTGATCGGGTCCTGAGCGGCAGCCGTGACGCCGCCGACCCATCGACCTGACGGAGGACCCATCCATGGCCGACGACCGAACCGGTATCGAAGTGAGCAAGGTCCCGGAGATCACGCTGGCCTTCTGGGGGATCAAGATCGTTGCCACGACCCTGGGCGAGGTCGGCGGCAACGCCGTCACCCT
Organism: Methylobacterium sp. WL6; assembly: GCF_008040095.1. Classification (NCBI taxonomy): domain Bacteria; kingdom Pseudomonadati; phylum Pseudomonadota; class Alphaproteobacteria; order Hyphomicrobiales; family Methylobacteriaceae; genus Methylobacterium; species Methylobacterium sp. WL6. Next base: position 30,333 of record NZ_VRVH01000003.1, read on the forward strand.
GACGTTGGGTCTGGGCTACCTCGTCGGCACCCTGATCTTCGCGACCCTCCTGGCTGTCGCCGTGGCGGCCCAGATCAACGCCAAGCGGTTTCACCCGTCCCTGTACTGGGCCGTCATCACTGCGACGACCTTGGCGGGAACGACGATGGCCGATCTCTTCGACCGGTCGCTGGGCATCGGCTACCTTGGCGGGTCGCTATCCCTCCTCGCGCTCGTGCTGGGCTCGCTCGGCCTCTGGTACAGGTCGGAGGGGACGGTCGCGGTCGAGACCGTCGCGACCCCGAAGGTGGAATGTTTCTACTGGCTGACCATCATGTTCTCGCAGACGCTCGGCACCGCGTTGGGCGACTGGATGGCCGACGACACCCCACTCGGCTACAACGGAAGCGCCCTGCTGATCGCCGGCGCCCTGGCCGTCACGGCCGGTCTCTACTTCTTCACGAAAACCTCCCGCACGGCGCTGTTCTGGGCCGCCTTCATCCTGACGCGTCCGCTCGGTGCGACGGTCGCGAACTCGCTCGACAAGCCCTCTGCCCAGGGTGGCCTGGGGATCAGCGACCTGACCATCTCGGTGGTGCTCGCGGCGTTGATGGTCGTATGCGTTCTGGTCGTTCCCCAGAGGGCCGGCCACCATCCGGCGTCGGCTTAGCCTCGACGTTCCGAGGAAGGCCGAGGCGGGAATTTCGCGGGTCGTCGATTTCTGTGCCTCCACCCTTGAGGCAGATCGAGGACCGGCGTCGCTCCCATGTGGGCCTTCCCCCTGATCGCGAAAGCGTCGGGGATACGGTCGCGCGGATCGTCCCGTCCCACCTGACACTCGTCCAACGGAGCGCGATGCGGGGCGCGGCCGCGGTCCCCGGCCAGGGCAAAGCGTTGCGGGCGTCGGCGATGGTGCCGAAAGGCCTTTGGCCGAGAGAGGTCGAGGGTCATCGAGGTCGCACCTCCCGACAAACGCCGCAAACCTGCCGACCCGACTTTCAGACCGCGCACCCGAGGGACCTGTCGCACCGGCGGATGAAGACGGCAGCCCGCATCCGTCCGCCCTTGCGAAGGATGACGCCACGGTCAGTGGCCGCCCACGGCGAAGGTCGCCCCCGGCTTGTCGTGGGTGCCGACGCGCTCGACCATCGTGGCCGTCGCCTCGTTCATGCCGACGACGTCGACCGCGATGCCGTGATGACGGAACTTCAGCACGACCCGGTCGAGGGCGTTGATGGCCGAGATGTCCCAGAAGTGCGCCGCCTGCAGGTCAGTCACGACCGCCCGCAGGGCCTCCTCGCGAAAACCGAAGGCGGCGTGGAAGGCTTCGGCCGTCGCGAAGAAGATCTGCCCGGTGACCTGGTAGGTCCGCACGTCGCCCTTACCGTGGGACGACCGGACGGCGAAGAACCTCGTAACCTTGTGGGCGAAGAACAGACCGCTGAGGACCACGCCGAAAAGGACGCCCTTGGCGAGGTCGTGGGTGGCGACCACCACCGCCACGGTGCCGAGCATCACGAAGCTCGACGCCTTCGGGTGGGTCACCAGGGTCCCGTGCGACTTCCACTGGAAGGTGTTGATGGCCACCATGATCATCACCGCAACGAGGGCGGCCATCGGGATCCGGGCCACGTAGGGACCAAGCACGACGATCAGGAACAGCAGTCAGGATCTATGAGCTTGCTGCGGACACGACGATCACGGCCCGCTGGATCGACGGGTGAATCCGCCTGTCGGCCCCTCACAATGCGTCTCCGCAAACTCTGAAGGGGTCCGCATTTCATCTATTTCAGTGATGAAAAGCATCTAATCATTCCGTTGGAGTGAATGAACGGGACCTGGGATCCTCCGGCATCACATCGGAGCCATCCATGTCCGCGCCCAGACTTTTCTCCCACTCTCGTCCGACGCGTGCCTTGGCCGGCACGAGAGCCATCCTTCCGGGACTGGGCCTCTGCGTGGCGGTCACCGCCGCAGCGATCGGCTTCGAAGCCGCCGAGGCGCACCTGTTCGGTCGTGCCTGGCTCGAAGCCCTGGTGCTCGCGATCCTGCTCGGCAGCGCGATCCGCACCATTTGGACCCCGTCGCAGCGTTTCTTTCCCGGCATCGCCTTCGGGGCCAAGACCGTGCTGGAGATCGCGGTCGTACTGCTCGGCGCGTCGCTCAGCCTCGCGACGATCCTCGCCGCCGGACCGGGCCTGCTCTTCGGCATCGCGGGCGTCGTCGTCGTGGCGATCCTGTCGAGTTACGGCATCGGCCGAGCGCTCGGGCTGCATCCGCGCATGGCGATCCTCGTGGCCTGCGGGAACTCGATCTGCGGCAACTCGGCGATCGCGGCCACGGCCCCGGTGATCGGCGCCGACGGCGAGGACGTCGCCGCCTCCATCGCCTTCACCGCGGTGCTGGGCGTGCTGGTGGTGCTCGGCCTGCCGCTGCTGGTGCCGCTGCTCGGTCTGTCGCCGATGCAGTACGGCGTGCTCGCCGGCCTCACCGTCTACGCTGTTCCGCAGGTCCTCGCCGCCACCGCGCCGGTCGCGGCGCTCAGCGTCCAGGTCGGAACCCTGGTGAAGCTCGTCCGGGTGCTGATGCTAGGCCCGGTCGTCCTGGTGCTCTCCCTCGGCGCGAGCCGGCTGCGCGAGGAGACCGACGAGGCTGCCCCCGGCGTCACCGCCGGCGACCGCCCGGCCCGCGGCGGCCTCGCGATCCACCGCCTGGTGCCGTGGTTCATCCTCGCCTTCCTGGCGCTCGCGGGCCTTCGCTCGGCCGGGCTGGTCCCGCAGGTTGCGCTCGCGCCGATGTCGGAGACCGCCAACGTGCTGACCGTGGTCTCGATGGCGGCGCTCGGCCTCGGGGTCGACGTGCGCAGCGTCGCCAAGGCCGGGGCGCGGGTGACCCTCGCGGTGGTCGCCTCGCTCCTTGCGCTAGGCGCCGTCAGCCTCGGCCTGATCCACGTGCTCGGCCTCGTCTGATCCGCGCTATGGCATCGATCCGAATTCTTGATGAAAGAACTGCCGTGACACGTTCGTCCCAATCTTCGTCCGAGGCGGTCGCGCAGGCGACGGGATGGTTGATGGGGCCGGGTCGCGAAGCGGCGGACGCGGCAGCCCTTCTCGACGGGTTCAGCGCGTGCCTCTCGGGGCTCGGCCTGCCACTGGCCCGCGCCACCACCCACGCGCCGACCCTGCATCCGTCGTTCCGGTGGGTGATGCGCGTCTGGCATCCCGGAGCGTCGAGCCTAGCCCTGCGTCGCCGCCACGGCATCGAGGGTACGCCGACTTTTCACGGCAACACCGTCGAGCACGTGGTCGAGACCCGTACCCCATTCCGATGCCGTCTCGACGGGGATGGGCCGCTGCCGTTTCCCGTGCTGGGCGAGCTTCGCGACGAGGGTCTGACCGACTACCTCATCGTGCCGCTGCGCGCCGCGCGTGGACGCATGGGCGCCGCCTCCTGGGCCACGGCGAGACCGGGCGGCTTCACGCCGATCGAGATCGACACGTTGCTGGCGCTGGTCGGGTCTTTCTCGCTGCTGTTCGAGATCAAGGCGCTCGACGACATGCTCGGCGCGGTGCTGAGCGCCTATGTCGGGCGCGACCCGGCGCGGCAGATTCTGGCCGGCACGGTGCGGCGTGGCGACGTGCGCCTGATGCGGGCCGCGATGATGCTGACTGACTTGCGCGGGTTCGGTGAACTGTCCGACCGGCAGAGCCCAGACTGTGTCGTGGCCGCCCTCAACCGGATGTTCGATGCCATCGTGCCGGCCATCGAGGCGGAAGGCGGCGAGGTGCTGAAGTATATCGGCGACGGGCTACTGGCCGTGTTCGATGCCGATCGCAACGAGGCCGCGGCGCGCCGTGCCGCGTTGCATGCCGCCGAGGCCGCACTCGCTGCGCTTGCGACCCTGCGCGACGGTGACACAGCTGCCTTCGAGGTCGGCGTCGCACTTCATGTCGGGGAGATCGCCTACGGCAATATCGGCGGCGGCGACCGGGTCGATTTCACGGCGATCGGCCGCGATCTCAACGTGCTCGCTCGAGTCGAGCGCCTGTGCAAGACCTACGACACGCCGCTGATCGCCACCGACACCTTCATCGACGGGTTGGCACATGCCCTCGAACCTCTCGGCACCGTCGCCCTTCGCGGTTTTTCAGAGCGTCACGCCCTGTTCGGGCATCGCAGGACCGCGCCCGTCGGCGCGCCGGCGGCGTGACGCCGAGACGGCGTCCTTGATCGTCCCATCGTAGATCGAAACTTCTCAAATCATCGCGTTTGGAGATCATTCACATCGCGAAAGACCGTTGGAAGGAATAAATCGTATCCCGTAGCATCTCCATGGTCGCGAGGAATCGCGACGGGTCCGATGCCCTCGAACGCATCGACGCCGACATTCTTAGGGGAGAGACCATGCACGGACTGGACAGACCGACGAACCGCCGCCTCGTCCTGGGTGGCCTAGGGCTCGGCAGCCTCGGCGCCGCCATGCCGGCCTGGGCGGCGGGCTCGGTGAAGCTTCCGCTGCCGGGCGGCCCGGATGAGCGGGCGTTGACCACGGCCTTTCCGGACAAGGGCGAGATGATCCTGCAGCGCACTCATCCGCCGCTGCTGGAGACGCCGTTCTCGGTATTCGACGAGGGCGTGTTCACACCCAACGACCGCTTCTACGTCCGTTGGCACTGGGCCTCGATCCCGACCGAAGTCGACGCCGGCACCTTCCGTCTTAAGGTCCACGGCCACGTCGATAAGGAACTCTCGCTCTCCCTCGACGCCATCGCCGGCCTGCCCCGCTTCGAGATCGCCGCGGTGAACCAGTGCTCGGGCAATTCACGCGGGCTGTTCGAGCCGCGTGTGCCCGGCGCGCAATGGGCCAACGGCTCGATGGGCAACGCCCGCTGGACCGGGGTGCGCCTCAAGGACGTGCTCGAACGCGCTGGCGTGAAGTCTGGTGCCTTGCAGGTGCGCTTCAGCGGCCTCGACGAGCCCGTGGTCGACGACGCGCCGGACTTCAAGAAGTCCCTCGATCTCGACCACGCCAACAATGGTGAGGTGATGATCGCCTACGCGATGAACGGCGAGCAACTTCCGCTGCTCAACGGTTTCCCGCTCCGCCTCGTGGTGCCGGGCTGGTACTCGACCTATTGGGTCAAGATGCTGTCCGACATCGAGGTGCTGGACAAGCCCGACGACCAATATTGGATGAAGACCGCCTACCGCATCCCGGACGTGCCGGGCGCCAACATTAAGCCCGGCCAGACCGGCTTCAAGACGGTCCCGATCAACAGGATGGTGCCGCGCTCCTTCGTCACCAACCTGACCGATGGCGCCAAGGTGGCGGCCGGAACGCCGGTGGCCCTTCGCGGCATCGCCTTCGGCGGCGATTGCGGGGTGAAGACGGTCGACTTCTCCGGAGATGGCGGAGCGACGTGGTTCCCGGCGCAGCTCGGCGCGGACGAGGGCCCCTACAGCTTCCGCCGCTTCGAGGGCAGCCTACCGGCGCTGGCCTCCGGCACCCACACGATCAGGGTCCGCTGCACCAACACCAACGGCGTCGCGCAGCCCATGGACCGGGTCTGGAACGGCGCCGGCTTCATGCAGAACGGCATCGAGGCCGTGTCCTTCCAGGCCGCTTGAGGAGAACAGCCATGAACCCAATCCGCCCTGCGGCCCTCATCGCCGCGCTCATACTGTCTCCCCTGGTGGCGCTCGCCGCCCCGGCTCCCGAGCCGATGCGCTTCACCTCGCAATCGATCGAATTCCCGACTTCCGACCGAATGTTCCCCGACGGACCGGGGGCCGAGGCGGTCAATAACAACTGCCTCGCCTGCCACTCGGCCGGGATGGTGCTGACCCAGCCCAAGCTCACGAAGGCGCAGTGGACCGAGACCGTGAACAAGATGGTCCACGTCTACAAGGCGCCCGTCGATCAGGCCGACGTGCAGACCATCGTCGACTACCTCACGGCGTTGAAGCCGACGCCCTGAACCCCCGAATCCCGAGGCCGCCGCGCTATTTCGCCGGCCTCGGGGAATAAACCGCGCCTTCTGGCGTCTCCTCAGGGCGATGCACGGCCGGCCCGGCCTTGCACCACGGATTTCCGATTTCGAACCAGCCCTCACGGCAGGCCCCGGCCGCCGAACGAGCGCGCATGCCCGAGAGACCCGCTTCATGACCCATATCCGCACCAGCCTCCGCACCCTCCTCACCGGAGCCGCCTTGCTCCTAGCCCAGGCCCAGCCCGGGTTCGCCGCCGGCTTCGACGGCGCGATCAAGAACAACGCCCTGGCGCTGAACGCCGCCGGGACCGTCGCCGCTGTTTCGAACAGCGAGGAGAGCGCCGTCGTCGTCTACGACGTCGCCAAGGGCACGGTGCTGCGCCGCCTCGACGGCTTCGTCACGCCGCGCAACATCGTGTTCGCGCCGGACGGCGCCCGCTTCTACGTCTCCGACAGCGGCACCGGCCGGATCACGGTCTACGAGACCGCCACCGGCAAGGAGGCCGGCGTTCTCGCCGCGGGCCCCGGCTCGTTCGGTACGGTGCTCTCGGCCGACGGAGGCAAGCTCTACGTCAACAACGAGGCCGCGAGCACGCTGACCGTGTTCGACACCAGGACCATGCTCGCCGAGGCCGTGATCCCCGGCTTCGCGCAGCCGCGCCAGGGCGTGAAGCTGTCGCCGGACGGCAAGACCGTGTTCGTGACGAACTTCCTCGGCGACAAGATCACGTTGGTCGATACCGCTACCAACAAGATCACCGGCGAGATCGCCGGGTTCGACAAGCTGCGCGCCATCTCGATCACCAAGGACGGTAAGACGCTGTTTGCCGCCAACAGCGGCCGCAATACCATCGGCGTGGTCGATGTCGCCGCCCGTAAGGTCACCTCCGAGGTGGCAGTGGGCAAGGACCCCTACGGCGCCGCGCTGACCCCGGACGGGCGCTTCGTCTATTCGGGCAATCTCAAGGACAACTCCTTGTCGGTGATCGACACCGGCACTCTCAAGGTCGTCGCAACGGTGACCGGCCTGAACGAGCCGCGCCAGGCGATCGCGTTCTCGACCGACAACGCCCGCGCCTACGTCCTCAACCGCGACCTCAGCGTCGCCGTGGTGGACCGGGCGAAGAACGCGGTCATCTCGACGATGAAGCCCTGAGGCGACGCGCGCCGGGGGCCTTATCGGTTCCCGGCGCGTTCTCGTCGTCGACACGTCACGAACGCAGGACAAAGACCCCATGCTCGGCCTGTTCCAGCGCAAGGACCGCCTCATCGTCCACGGCAAGGCGCCCTACAACGCCGAGCCGCCGCTCGATCGCCTGCGCGCGACCTTCATTACCGAGCAGGCCGACTTCTACGTCCGCAGCCACGGCGACATCCCGGACATCGACGCCGACAGCTACCGCCTGACCGTCGACGGGATGGTCGCGACGCCGCTCGACCTGTCCGTCGCCGACCTCAAGGCGCGGTTCGCACCCATCACCGTCACGGCAGTAATGCAATGCGCCGGCAACCGCCGGGCCGACATGCTGGCGGTGGCCCCGGTCGCCGGCGACCCGTGGGCGGCCGGCGCCATCGGCAACGCGGAATGGACCGGCGTGCGCCTCGCCGACGTGCTGCGCGCGGCCGGCCTCGACGCGGGGGGCGCACGTCACGTCGCCTTCGAGAGCCACGACCGGATCGCCCATACGGACACGCGCTTCGGCGCCTCGATCCCGCTCGCCAAGGCGCTCGCCCCCGAGACGCTGCTCGCCTTCGCGATGAACAGCGAGCCTCTCGCCCCCGAGCACGGCCATCCGTTGCGCGTGGTGGTGCCGGGCTTTGCCGGTATCCGCAGCCCGAAGTGGCTCGCCCGCATCACGGTGCAGGATCACCCCTCCGACAACCCGATGCAGGCCGACGACTACAAGCTGTTTCCGCCCGACGTGACCGCCGAGACCGCGGACCCCGCCCACGGCATCACCATCGAGGCGATGCCGCTCAACAGCGCGATCTGCGAGCCCGCCCGCGGCGCAGCGTTGAAGGCCGGCCGGCACGCGATCCGCGGCTACGCCATCGCCAGCGACCGAGCGGTCGCCCGCGTCGACGTCTCGACGGATGGCGGTCGCAGCTGGGCGCAGGCCCGGATCGACCGCGATGCGGACGCGCCCTACGCCTGGACGTTCTGGGAGATCGACTGCGAGCTGACGACCGGCGAGCACGAACTCGCGGTGCGGGCCTGGGACTCCGCCGGCCAGACCCAGCCTGCGGCGCCGGACGACACCTGGAACTACAAGGGCTACCTCAGCGCCGCCTGGCACCGGGTGCGGGTCACGGTGGCCTGACCGTCACGCCCAGAGCAGGGCAGTGGCCGCGAGGCCCGAGATCGCGATGAGTAGGGCCGCAACCCCGACGGTGAGGATGCGCGGCATCATCGGGATCTCGGCATGGGCGAGTCGCGCTCGGATCGCCCGGTCCCGCCATGCGGCGCCGGCGAACGAAGCAAGCGCGCAGGCGATCAGCGTGAGCGACAGCACCTTCAGTGGCCAGACCGCCAGCACCTCTCGCAGGAAGCGCTGCGCGGCCAGGCCGACGCCGAGGAAGGCGAGCCCGGTGCGAAGCCACGCCACGAAGGTGCGCTCGGCTGCCAGCACCGTGCGGTCCTCGGCGAGCCTGACCCGCGGGTCGTCGGGGGGAACGGGCTTCGCAGGTTCCCTCATCCGGCAGCCGCCTCCTGGATCAGGTCGAGCAGCGCGTCGGCTGCCCGACTGCGATAGCGCTCCTTGTGGCGCAGCACCCGGAAGGGCCGGCTCGGCAGGGCGAACGCCGCCCGCACCAGCGTTCCGGCCCGTAGCGCGGCGGCGACCACGGTCTCGGACAGGACGGCGGCCCCGCCCCCGGCCTCGACGGCGGCGCGCACCGCCTCGTTCGAGGGCAGTTCGAGCGTGACCCGGAGTTGGGCCGTGGAGAGGCCAGCCTCCATGAGCGCTGCCTCGAAGGCCGAGCGGGTTCCGGATCCCGCCTCGCGCAGCACCCAATCGGCCCCGGCGAGGTCCTCGGGTGCGAGCGCGGTCGCCCCCGCGAAGGGATGTGTTGGGGCAACCACGAGGACGAGTTGGTCCCGCGCGATGGTGGTGCTCGCAAGCGTCGGGTCGTCCAACGCTCCCTCGACGAAGCCGAGTTCGGCCTGCCCGGCGCGCACCGCGTCGGCGGCATCGGTGGTGTTGCCGACCGCCAGCCGGATGGCGATCTCAGGGTAGGTGCGGCGGAAGGCGACGAGGTGGCGCGGCAGCCAGTCGCTGGCGATGGTCTGGCTGGCGTAGAGCGCCAGCGTCCCGCGTCGCAGGCAGCTGAGGTCGGCGAGCACCAGTTCGGCGGCTTCCGCCCGGGCGAGCACCGCGCGAGCCTCGATGAGGAATACGCGCCCCGCCTCGGTGAGTTCGATCCCGCGGCCGACCCGGTGAAACAGCTTCGTCGCGTGCCGCCCCTCGATGTTGGCGATCGCCGTGCTGACCGCCGACTGGACGATGTTCAGCGCCTCGGCGGCTCGCGTCACGTGCTGCCGCTCGGCCACCGCCACGAAGATGCGAAGCTGGTCGAGGGTCACGGCTGCCGACGATCCGGCGCGAGGCCGCGGACGTGCGCATCGACCGCCTGCGCGACGGTGAGCAGCCGGGCCTCGTCGGTACGGCCGGTGACGACGTAGGACATGCCACCATCGACCCAGGAGAAGGCAGCGATGTCGCCCTCTCGGGCGAAGCGGAAGAGCGTTCGCCCATCGCCGTCTCCGACGCGGCTGTAAAGCGTCAGGCGGGTTCCGCGGTCGTCGTCGTACATTAGCATCGCTGCGGATTCAGCGCCGGCCGGCAGCAGCCGCCCGCCCATCAGGCGAAACCCTTGGGCCGCGAGATCGGGGGCCGCGACCGCGTGACCGAGGCGCTTCGAGAGCCACGTCACGAGGTGGGGCTTCTCGTCGGCGCGCACCTCCACCGGATGCACCACCTCGACCACGAAGGTGCGAAAGGCCGCGACCGCGTCCTGCGTCGCCGGTGACTCCGTCACCATCGCCGTTGCGGGTCCGCCGCGCAGGGCATGGCCGACCCAGCCGCCGGCACCGCCGAGCGCAAGGCAGAGCACGGCTGCAGCCGCCATGGGGAACCAGCCCCTGCCGACGAACCGACGTCGCGGGCGAATGTTGGCCACCCGGAGCCGCGCCGGGATCGCCTCCTCGGCGATCGGCGCGAGGCGGGCACGCAGGCGCTCGCGCAGAGCGCGATCCGCCGAGACCTCGGCCGCACGCGCGGGGTTTCCTTTGAGCCATGCCTCGACCAGCGCCTGCCGCTCCGGTTCGAGGCGGCCATCGATCAGGCCGTGCAGGTCGTCCTCGCCGACCGGGCGTGGATCCCCGCTCATTTCACCCTCCTCAAGAGGCCGGTTCGGCCTGTTTCCAGAAAACTTCGCATCCGCGTCCGCGCCCGGCTCAACCGCGACATCACGGTGCCGAGCGGTACGCCAAGCACCTGGGCCGCCTCGGCATAGGACAGATCCTCCACCGAGACGAGGAGCAGCACCGAGCGCTGTTCCTCGGGCAGGGCGTCGAGGCCGGCGAGCACGTCGCGGGCCCCCATCGCGGCCTCCGGGTCGATACCTGGGTCGGGCACCTGCTCCAGCGCTTCCGCGCCGCAATCGACGCCGCGCCGGCCCTGGCGCCGGACGGCGCCGAGGAACAGGTTGCGCTCGATCGTGAACAGCCACGCTCGGAGGTCGCTGTCGCGGCGGCGCCCGGACCAAGCGGACAAGGCCCGCTCCAGGGTGTCCTGGACGAGGTCGTCCGCCGCCTCGCGGTCTCGCAACAGCGCGACGGCGTAGCGCCGCAGGGCCGGGATTTGCGGTTCGATCAGGGCGGCGATCTCGTCCAACGATGCTTCCCGGTCAGAGGGGGCCGATCAAGGCATTCACCGATCAAGGCTTGGCGATGTGCCACGCGCCATTGAGGAAGCCGTCGCCGGTGATGTCGCCGGGCTTGGTGTCCTTGGCAAAGGTGTAGAGCGGCTTGCCCTTGTAGGCCCACTGCATCGTGCCGTCGTCCCGCGTCACCATCGTCCAGTCGCCGCTGGCGGCCGAGCCGGAGGCGGCCATCAGGGCCGGCCAGTTGGTGGCGCAGGGGCCGTTGCACATCGACTTGCCGCCCATGTCCTTGTCGAAGGTGTAGAGGGTCATGCTCTTGGCATCGACGAGCGCCGGCCCCTTGGCGGTCTCGGCCGTCATGGCAGGCGCGGCGGCCTGGGCGGCCAAGGCGGAGAAGGCGACAGCCGCGAAGGCGCCGCGGATCAGCAGAGTGCGCATGGGTGAGGTCTCCCGCGGTCGAGCATGACCGCATCGGGAGGGATGCCGAAGAGGCGCCTCTATTCCACGCGTCTTCTCGACGACAGATCACGAAGGCGTGAACGGGCTCTCAGCCACATCCGCGGAATAAAGCCGCGCCCCAGGCATCCTTCCCATCGACACCGGATCAAAAGGAAGCCGCATGCGCGGAGCACTGGGATTTGCCGTGACGGCGGCGCTGATGGCGAGCGGCCTCGTCGGCGGCCGGATGATGATGCGCCCGACCTTGGCCGCCACCGAGCCAGCGGCAGCTCCGTCTGCGTCCTTCGACGCGATGATGGCGCAGTCGATGGCGCAGATGCATGCCGACATGATGGTCCCGCCCTCGGGCGACCCCGACCGCGACTTCGCCGCGATGATGATCCCGCACCACGAAGGCGCGATCGCGATGGCGAAGGCGGAGCTGCTCCACGGCGAGGATCCGGTCCTGCGCCGCCTCGCGCAGGGGATCGTCGTCGAGCAGGGCCAGGAGATCGATGTGATGCGCCGCGCGCTCGCCGATCGCCTCGCGATGCCGGGTCGGGCCGCCGGCGCCCCTCCCGTTCACCACCATGGCGCGGCACCTGCCGCCGAGATGCCTTCGGAGCACCGCCGATGAAGACCGCCCTGACCGTTCTCGCCCTTGTGCTGCTCTCCGGCTCGGCCTTCGCCGGGCAGGCTCCAGGCCCCGCCTCGGCGCCCGACGTGCCCATCAGCAGCAAAGACCGGTTCTACACCTCCGATCAGTTCTCCAATACGGTCTCTGTGGTCGATCCCGCCGCCAACACCCTGCTCGGGGTGATCCGGCTCGGCGACCCGACGCCGACAAACCTGAGCCCGCTCTATCGCGGGCAGCTTCTGGTTCACGGCATGGGCTTCTCGCCGGACCACAGGACCCTGCTCGCGGTCTCGATCGGTTCGAACTCCGTGAGCTTCATCGACACGGCGACCAACGCGGTCCGCCACACCGCCTATGTCGGCCGCTCGCCGCACGAAGCCTTCTTCACGCCGGACGGCCGAGAGGTCTGGGTGAGCGTGCGCGGCGAGGACTATATCGCCGTGCTCGATGCCGCGACCGCCATGGAGACCCGCCGGATCACCGTACCGAACGGGCCGGGCATGACGATCTTCTCGCCGGACGGCACCTACGGTTACGTCTGCTCCAGCTTCAGCCCCGAGACCGTCGTCATCGACACCAAGACCCACGCCATCGTCGGCCGCGTGAAGCAGGAGAGTCCGTTCTGCCCCGACATCGCCGCCACGCCGGACGGCAAGCAGGTGTGGTTCACCCTCAAGGATGTCGGCCGGACCCAGGTGTTTTCGGCGCGTCCGCCATTCGCGCCGCTGAAGACGATCGAGACCGGGCCGATCACCAACCACGTCAACATCGTCTCGACCAAGGCCGGCCAGTTCGCCTACGTGACGATTGGCGGCCTGAACCAGGTCAAGGTGTTCCGCACCGACGATTTCTCCCAGCTCGCAACGATCCCGACCGGCGCCCTGCCGCACGGGCTCTGGCCCTCGGGCGACGGCAGCCGCGTCTATGTCGGTCTGGAGAACGCCGACAAGGCCGCGGTGATCGACACCGCGTCGAACACGGTGATCGCCGAGGTGCCGATCGGGCAGGGTCCGCAGGGCGTCGCCTACGTCCCGAACGCCGTACCGGAGGGCGACGGAATGCAAAACCTGCAGCCGCTGGGGGCCGCAGGCCAGACCAGTGCGCTGACGCTCGCGGGCAGCGACGGCAAGCCGGCGACGCAGGTCACCCTGTTCGACCAGGGCGTGCTGCAGACGCTGCAGGCCGCGATCACGGGACTGGCGCCGAAGATGCCGTTCGTGCTGGCGCTGTCCGCAGATCCGAAGGGCGCGACCGGCCTGGAGCCACTCGCCGCCTTCACCACCAACCCGGCCGGCGCGGCCATCGTCAACGCGATCGGCCCGATCCGGCAAGTCACCCGCAAGGACGCCGGCCCGAGCCGCCGTTACCTCGTGGTCGCGGCGGGCAAGCCCGGCAAACTCGGCGGCGTCGTGCAGGTGCAGATCACGGATTAATCGAGCGGTGTCGCCAGTCCGGAAGGCGAACATCTCAAACAATGCCTCCGTGACGCGAGCCCAGCCTCGATGTCTGCTTTCGAGAACAGCGTCAGCCCGCTTCTATGGCGTAGTTGGGTCGGATGCGGAATGTCCGCTTGCGGGCGGCCGGTTACCTTCCGCATTCCACCCCAAGCTGACCTCGCGAATGGGTACCAAGCGTCAGGTTTCGACCACTAGGGCGTGTCATCGCTTGAGCCAATCGAGGGCGGCGGCGAGGTAGAGGACGCCCATGAAGCTGACGGCGGTCTTCTCGTAGCGGGTGGCGATGGCGCGCCACTCTTTGAGCCTGGCCCAGAGGCGCTCGACCTGGTTACGGTTGTTGTAGATCCAATCCGGGCAGGCCACGGGCGCTTCGTGGCGCTGAGGCGGGATCGCAGGCCGAGCGCCCATGTCCCAGATGTGTTCGCGAAAGACGTGGCTGGTATAGCCGCGGTCTCCCACGACCCATTTGGGCACCCCCGGCAGTTGATCGAGCAGGGGAACAGCGTGAGGGAGTTCATGGGCCTGACCGGGCGCCAGCCGGAAGGCGATGGCGCGGCCCTGCCCGTCGGCGATCACGCAAGCCTTGGTACTATCGCCGCCACGCGAGCGGCCAAGAGCTTCACGAGCGTCTCGCTCGGCCGCAGATCCCCCCTTTTGGCGGCTCCCGCCGCCTTTTGGTGCGCCCGCACGTTCGTGCCGTCGAGGAACACCATGCCGAGTTGGACGCCGCGTTCCTGCACAAGGTGAAGAAGCCGCTCCCAGACGCCGGCACGCGACCAGCGGATGAAGATCTGGGCGGCCCGCCACCAGGGTCCCAATTCCTCGGGAATGGCCCGCCATTTGGCCCCGTTCTGATGCCGCCAGAGAATGGCCGAGAGCGTGCGCTGCAGATCCTGCGGAGGCGTTTTGGCCTTGGGCCGGCAGGCTTCAACCAGAGGCTCCAGATCAGCCCATTGCGCGTCGCTCAGCATCGTCCCTCCTCCATCAGAGAGACGAAAACGCAAGCCCAGCCAATCTGTTCAGGCGACGACAGGCCCTAGGGGCCCGCATCCACGGGACCTACGGAAACGTCGCCAGGCAACCGGGCTTCAAGGACGCAAAAGAAACCTATGTTATGCGGCAACCTACCGGCCAGGCCGGCCTTTGGTATCCATGCCCCTGCCTGACACCGCCGATGCCCCCCATGTCCTCGTGGTCGACGACGACGCCCTCATCTTGATGGATGTGTCCGACATCCTGGAGGATGCCGGTTTCGTGGTTCTTGAGGCGATGAACGTCGCCCAGGCGATGCGGGTGCTAGACGAGCACCACGGCAAGGTGCAGCTGCTGTTCACGGACGTGCAGATGCCCGGCCCGGACAACGGCTTCGACCTGGCGCGGCGGACGGCCGTGACGTGGCCCCACATCGCCATCGTGGTCGCCTCCGGCAATGTGCGACCTGAACCCGGGGACCTGCCCTATGGGGCGACGTTCATCGGGAAGCCGTTCAGCCCCTCCTTGGTCCGGCACCACGTGCGCGAGACGATGCCGCCGGAGAAGCACCCCGGGCCCCTTCGGAGGTAAGCCCGGGATCGGTTGGCCGGAGCCCCATGCCTCCTCCCGGCTCTCCTCGATCATCGACCGGATGCGAGCGACCCTCGATGTCGGGTTAGGCGAGGTCTTCGAGAATGTCGGAGACCAACCTGCCTACCTTCGGCTCGTCTTCGACCACCAGCATGGTCTCGTCCTCGTTGTCATTCCGCGGCCAAGGGCATCGTGTGCCCCTCGACGGATTCCGGCCGCATGTCGGATCTCGGCAGTCCCCATCCCTTCACCAGCCCGTACACTGCCGGGATCACGACGAGGGTCAGGACGGTCGACGACACCATGCCGCCGATCATCGGCACCGCGATGCGCTGCATGACCTCGGAGCCCGAGCCGGTGCTCCACAGGATGGGTAACAGCCCGGCCATGATGGCGACCACGGTCATCATCTTGGGCCGCACCCGCTCGACCGCGCCGACCATGATCGCCCGCCTCAGGTCATTTCGCGATAGGGGCCGGCCCTCCCGCTCGCACTCCGTCCGGACCTCGGCCAGCGCATGGTCGAGGTAGACCAGCATGATCACCCCGGTCTCGGCGGCGACCCCGGCGAGCGCGATGAAGCCCACGGCCACGGCGACCGACAGGTTGAAGCCGAGCCACCACATCAGCCAGACGCCGCCGACCAGGGCGAAGGGCAGCGACAGCATCACGATGAGGGTCTCGGTCAGGCGCCGGAAGTTCAGGTAGAGCAGCAGGAACACGGTCAGGAGGGTCAGGGGCACCACGATCTTGAGCCGGGCCGTCGCGCGGTCGAGGTACTCGACCTGCCCGCTCCACTGGAGGGTGGTCCCCGGCGGCAGGCTCACCTCGCCGGCCACCGCCGCTCGCGCCTCGGCCACGTAGCCGCCAAGGTCGCGTCCGGTGACATCGACGTAGATGAAGACCGCGAGTTGCCCGTTCTCGGTCCGGATCTGGGTCGGGCCCCGGGTCAGCGCGACCTTGGCGACCTCACCCAAGGGGACCGTGCCTCCGCCCGCGATGGGTACCTGCACCTCGGTCGCGATGGATTGTGGGCTCGACCGGAAGGCGCGCGGGTAGCGAACGTTCACGGTGTAGCGCTCGCGGCCCTCGACGGTGTTGGTCACGCTCTCACCGCCGAGCGCCATGGCGATCACGTCCTGAACCTCGCCGACCGTTAGGCCGTAGCGGCCCAGAACCTCACGGTCCGGCGTGATGTCGAGGAAGTACCCGCCCTGGACGCGCTCGGCATAGGCGCTCGACGTGCCCGGCACCGCCTTCACCACCGCCTCGACCCGGCGGGCGACCTTCTCCATCTCGGCGAGGTCGGTTCCGAGCACCTTGATGCCGACGGGGGTTCGGATGCCGGTGGCGAGCATGTCGATGCGGGCGCGGATTGGCTGGGTCCAGGCGTTCGAGACGCCCGGGAACTGGAGCGCGGCATCCATCTCGGCCTTGAGGCTCGCCAACGTCACGCCCGGGCGCCACTCCGCCTTCGGCTTCAGGTTGACGATGGTCTCGAACATCTCGGAGGGCGCCGGGTCCGTGGCCGTGTTGGCCCGGCCCGCCTTGCCGTACACAGACAGGACTTCCGGGAAGCTCTTCAGGATGGTGTCCTGTCTCCCTAAAAGCTCTCCGGCCTTGGTCACCGAGATGCCCGGCAGGGTGGTCGGCATGTACATCAGGGTGCCCTCGTCGAGGTCGGGCATGAACTCGGACCCGAGCTGCAGGGCCGGCCAGACCGAGGCGCCTAGAACGCCCAGCGCGATCAGGATGGTCAGCACCCGCGCCCGCAGGACGCCGGCGATGATGGGACGGTAGAGCCAGATCAGGAGCCGGTTCACCGGGTTGCGGTGTTCGGGCACGATGCGGCCGCGCACGAACAGGACCATCAGGGCCGGAACCAGCGTCACCGACAGCACCGCCGCCGCCGCCATCGCGAACGTCTTAGTAAAGGCCAGCGGCCCGAACAGACGCCCTTCCTGGCTCTCCAGGGTGAAGATGGGCAGGAAGCTGACCGTGATGATGAGGAGCGAGAAGAACAGCGAGGGACCGACCTCGGAGGCGGCCTCTATCAGGACCTGGACCCGGGGCTTGCCGGGGTCCGCCCGCTCCAGGTGCTTGTGGGCGTTCTCGATCATGACGATGGCGGCGTCGATCATGGCGCCGACCGCGATGGCGATGCCGCCCAGGCTCATGATGTTGGCGCCCAAGCCCAGCGCCTTCATGCCCGCGAACGCCATCAGGATGCCGACCGGCAGCATCAGGATGGCCACCAGCGCGCTGCGCACGTGGAGCAGGAAGACGACGCAGACGAGAGCGACGATGGCGCTCTCCTCGATCAGGGTGCCCTTGAGGGTCTCGATGGCCGCCTCGATCAGGTGCGAGCGGTCGTAGACGGGCAGGATCTCGGTGCCCTTCGGCAGGCTGGCGGCGACTTCGGCGAGGCGCGCCTTGGCGCTCGCGATGACGTCGAGGGCGTTCGCCCTGAAGCGCTGGAGGATGATGCCGCCGGCGACCTCGCCGTCCCCGTTCATCTCGGTGATGCCGCGGCGCTCGTCGGGACCGAGCTCGACCCGGGCGACGTCCTTCACCCGCAGGGGTGTGCCCGCCTCCGTCCTCAGGACGATGCTCCCGATGTCGGCGACGCTCTTGAGGTACCCGCGGCCACGGACGACGAACTCGAACTCGGACAACTCGACGGTGCGGCCGCCGACGTCGGCGTTGCTCGACCTGATGGCCTCCCGGAGCTTGGACATGGTGATGCCCTGCGCCCGCAGTCGGTTCGGATCGACGACGACGTTGTACTGCTTCACGAAGCCGCCGACGCCGGCGACCTCGGCCACGCCCTCGGCGCGGGACGCCCCGAAGCGGACGACCCAGTCCTGGAGCGAGCGGAGTTCGGCCAGCGACCGCTCCTTGGCGACCACGACGTACTGATAGACCCAGCCCACCCCTGTCGCGTCCGGTCCCAGCGTCGGGGTCACCCCTGCCGGTAGGCGCTTGGCCACCGTGTTGAGGTATTCGAGCACCCGGCTGCGGGCCCAGTACGGGTCGGTGCCGTCCTCGAAGATGACGTAGACGAACGAGACCCCGAAGAACGAGAACCCCCTCACCACCTTCGACCGCGGCACCGTCAGCATGGCCGTGGTCAGCGGGTAGGTGACCTGATCCTCGATGACCTGGGGCGCCTGCCCGGGGTACTCGGTGTAGACGATGGTCTGGACGTCCGAGAGGTCCGGGATCGCGTCGAGCGGCAGGGTCCTCAGGGCGTAGAGCCCGGCTCCCACCGCGAACACGGTCCCGATCAGGACTAACACCAGATTCTTTGCCGACCAGGCGATGAGGCGGGAGATCATGGCGCCTTCCCCTCGGCGGCGGCCTGCGGGCCCGGGTCGGGTTTGGGCTCCGAAAGCCCCTGCAGCGCCGCCTTCAGGTTGCTCTCGGCGTCGATCAGGAAGTTGGCCGAGGTCACCACGCGGTCGCCCGCGGCGATGCCGTCGCGGACCTCGACGTAGCCGTCGCCGCGGACGCCGAGCCTGACCGGTCGCGGTTCGAAGCGACCCTCGCCCTTGTCCAGCAGGACGACCTGTTTCGTGCCGGTGTCGATGACCGCGTCGTCGGGCACCGCGACCACCGGCCTGTCGCTGCCGGTGGCGATCGTCACGTCGGCAAACATCCCCGGGCGCAGGTCGCCGTTCGGGTTGGGCATTTCGATGCGCAGACGGGCTGTCCGGGTCCCCATGGCGAGGTGCGGGTAGATCCGGGTCACCGCGCCGGTGAAGACGCGGTCCGGGAACGTCCTGGCGCGCACGGTCGCCATCTGGCCTTCTGCCACGGCCGCCAAGTCGCGTTCGGTCACGTCGGCGAGGACCCAGACCTTGGAATGGTCGACGAGCTTGAACAGCGTGTCGCCGGACTTGGCGCGCATGCCGTCGGAGACGTTGCGCTCGACCACGACGCCGTCGCGGGGCGCCGACCAGGTGATGGTCGAGGGCACTTTTCGGGATCGCTCGATCTCGTCGATGACCTCGGGCGGGATGCCGAGGTTCTCCAGGCGCCGGCGGGCGCCCTCGTAGCCGATGCCGGTGAGGTACTGCGCAGCCGCCGCGTTCATCTCCGGCGAGAACAGGCGCAGGAGCGGCTGGCCCTTGTGCACGTGGTCGCCGGTGGTGACGGCCTCGACCTTCTCGATGAATGCGTCGGTGCGCATCGCGATGACCGAGATCCGGCGCTCGTCCTCCTCGATGGCGCCGGGCGCGCGCACCGGCATCGACAGGACGCGTCGGTCGACGACCGCCGTCCGGACCCCGGTGCGCTGTAGCTTGCCGGGCGAGATTTTCACGGTGCCGTCCTCGGTGTCCTCCCCCTCGTAGACGGGGAGGTAGTCCATCCCCATCGAGTCCTTCTTCGGGGTCGGCGAGGTGTCCGGCAGGCCCATCGGGTTGCGGTAGAAGCGCACCTTGCGGGCCCCCGCAGGCGTGGTGGCCTGACCCATGGCCATGTCGCCGTGCCCGGCGTCGGGCATCGCCTCCGCCTCGTCGGGTTCGTCGAAGCGCACCTCCTCGCTGGCGCGGACGGCGCGATAGTCGCGACCGTCCGCCGTGCGCCTCGGCTCGGAGGCGTAGTCCGGCTTCCCGTCCGGGTCCTGGTAGAAGACGACCGGTCCCGTCGCCTTCGCCGCGACCGATGCCTGTATCGGGGATGCCGGCCGGGGCGTGCTCGGCAGCCAGTGGGTGAACCCGGTCCGCGCCTGCTGGACGAGCGCCGGTACGGGGCTGCCCTCATGCCCCGCGCCATACCCCAGGGCCCCCGCCGCGAGCGCGGCGAGGGTCCCGGCCAGCCATGCCATCCGGCTCACTTGGTGGCCTTGAACACCAGCTTGTTCTCGACGGTGCCGGTCTCGCCCTGAACCTTGGCTCCGAGCGAGAGGCGCCAGCCGCCGGCCATCGTCAGCTTCGCCTTGAACCGGTAGAGGCCCGGCTCCGGCGACGGTAGCTGCTCGATCCTGGAGGTCATCTCCTCCATGCTGTCGGGCGCCATGTCGATGCGCTTGGCGAAGATGACGGCGTTCGGCACGGGCTTGGACGTGCGCTTGTCGACGAGGCGGACGTCGAGGATGGCCTCGCCCTGCTTGGCCTCGTCCTTCACCAGTTGGAACTCGTAGTCCTTGGTGTCGGCCCGGGCCGCGGTGGTCAGGGCGAGACCGAGCAGCGCAGCCGTCAGGGCGCGTGAAAACGATGTCTTGGACACGGTGGATGATCTCCTGAAAACGATGTGACCCGGGCCTTCAGGCGCGCGGGATCGGCCGGCGCAGGCGCCGGCGGCATCGGGTTCAGGCTCGGGGAGGCTCGGTGGGCGGCCCTTGCGACAGGCTGTCGAAGGAGGCGGTGACGGCCCGGGCGGGCCCCTCGATGACGGCAACGCGGCCCGGAAGTCCGACGGCGACCGGCAGGCCGGTGGCGACCTTCGCCAGGCAGAGCGCCATCAGCGGGCAGCCCTTCGAGCAATCGGGCAAGTCCGGCCGCTCCTTGGGGCAACACGGCATCTCGTCCATGGCCATCCCGGCCATGTCGTCCATGGCCTCGTCGGGCATCGCCATGACGTGACCCTGAACGGCCATCGGCGCGCGCATGCCCGCGGCGGCCGCGGATGCGGTCACCGGCGCAAGGGCGAGGCTGAGAACCGCCAGGAGCGGAAGCAGCCTGCGAAGGGCGAGCCAGAAGGTCACCGTCGGACGATGCCACATCGTAGACCGGCGAGGAAGGGACGGGACTACCGGACGCGCCAAAGGGATACGGCGAGCGCGACGTTTGCGAGGGCGAGTACGGAAAGGAGGACATAGGTCGCGTCGGCGCCCGCCTGCGTCAGCACGACGGCCCCGAGGGAGGGCGCGAGCGCCTGCGCCACCAGCCCCGGACGGGCGAGCCGGCCGACGAGCGGGGCGTAGCGCTCGGGACCGAACAGCGCGAGAGGCACCGTGCCGCGGGCAATCGAGTAGATCCCGTTGCCGGCCCCGTAGAGGACGAGCGCCAGTCCGACCACGGGCAAGCCCGCTGCCAGCATCGCGATCCCGGTCGCCACGAGAACCATCGCCGCCGTGAGGGTCCAGAGCGGGTGGTGCCGGCCCTTGCCGGCCATCTCGACGATGCGTGCCCCCACCTGGGCCGGTCCGATCAGGGCGCCGTAGGCCACGGCCGAGGTAAGAGCCACGCCACGGGCCTGAAGCAAGGTGATGAGGTGAACCGAGACCAGGGCCATCACGGTCCCGCCAAGGGTCAGCACCCCGGCCATGAGGAGGAAGGCGCGACGCTCCCGACCATCGAGACGAATGACTGGGCTCGGGCCTGCGGGTCGCGTGATCGGATGTGCGGGGGGCCGGGGGATCGCGAGCAGGACGAGCGGCAGCGTGACCGAAAGGTGCAGCCCGGCATAGGCGAGGCAGGTCCCACGCCAGCCAACCTGTTCGATCAGGAAGGCCGAGAGCGGCCAGCACACCGTGCTGGCGAAGCCGCCCCAGAGGGTCAGCGTGGTGATGGCAGGCCTTGCCTCGGCGCCGTAGAGGCGTCCGAGCGTGGCGAAGGCGGGATCGTACAGTCCGGTGCCCATGCCCAGGCCGATCAGGAGCCACCCCGCGAGGTAAGTCAGCAGGTTCGGAGCGAGGCCGAGGATGGCAAGGCCGACGGCGAGGGCGACGGCCGCGAAGGCCAGTACCGGCCGGCCGCCATGCTCGCCGATGTAGGTGCCGACCCGCGGCGAGGCCAAGCCCGCGACGAGGAGACCGAGGGACAGGCCGCCGATGACCCATCCCAGAGGCCATCCCGTATCCTTCGACATCGGCGCGGCCAGAACCGACAGCAAATAGAACGAGGAGCCCCACGTCAGGATCTGGACCACGCCCAGGGCCGAGATCACGGGCCATCGGCGCGCCGGGGCCATCGGATCGCTACCGGGCGCCGAGCACGGGTAGCCAGAGGGCCAGCGCCGCCAGGGTGACGAGCAGCACGGGCTGGGTGATGACCAGACCCACCCGCATGTACTGACCCCAGGTGATGTGCTGGCCCTTGGTGTCGAGGACGTGCAGCCAGAGCAGGGTCGCCAGACTCCCGATGGGCGTGAACTTCGGGCCGAGGTCGCAGCCGATGACGTTGGCGTAGACCATGAGCTCGCGCATCAGCGGCGAGAGATCCGGAGCCTGCTGGATGGAGAGCGCACCCACGAGCACGCTCGGCATGTTGTTCATGACCGAGGACAGG
The DNA here is from genome assembly GCF_008040095.1 of Methylobacterium sp. WL6. Classification (NCBI taxonomy): domain Bacteria; kingdom Pseudomonadati; phylum Pseudomonadota; class Alphaproteobacteria; order Hyphomicrobiales; family Methylobacteriaceae; genus Methylobacterium; species Methylobacterium sp. WL6. Next base: position 52,516 of record NZ_VRVH01000003.1, read on the forward strand.
ATGGCGGCGGCGAACCCGGTGCCGATGGTGGCGACGAACGGACCATGGCCCGAGAGCCAGACGAGCCCCTGCGCCAGATAGTCGGTCAGGCCGGCGTTCTTCAGGCCGTAGACCACGAGGTACATGCCGAGGCTGAAGAGCACGATCTGCCAGGGGGCCCCCGTCAGGACCTTGCGGATGGGAATGACGCGGCTGCGGTTGGCCAGCGCCAGCAAGACCAGTGCGCCGGCGCAAGTGACCACCGAGACCGGCACGCCGAACGGTGCCGTCACGAAGTAGGCGATCAGCAGCAGCCCGAGGAGCGGGAAGGCCGCCCGGAAGACCAGCGGGTCCTTGATCGCGTGGCGGGGCGCTTCGAGCTCGGCCACGGGGTACGTGGCCGGAAGGTCGCGCCGGTAGAACAGCCACAGCACCACCAGGGTCGCGGCCAGCGAGACGAGGTTCACCGGCACCATCACGGCCGCGTATCGGCTGAAGGAGATGTCGAAGAAGTTCGCCGAGACGATGTTGACGAGGTTCGAGATGACCAACGGCAGGCTGGTCGAGTCCGCGACGAACCCGCAGGCGACGATGAAGGCCAGCGCCGCCGCCGGCTTGAAGTTCAGCCGGAGCAGGATGGCGAGCACGATGGGGGTGAGCAGCAGTGCCGCGCCGTCGTTGGCGAACACCGCCGCGATCGCGGCCCCCAGCAGGATTACCAGCGGGAACAGCAGCCGTCCCCGACCCCCACCCCAGCGGGCGATGTGCAGCGCCGCCCAGTGGAAGAAGCCGGCCTCGTCGAGCAGGAGCGAGATGATGATCAGGGCGACGAAGGTGAAGGTGGCGTCCCAGACGATGTGCCAGACCACCGGGATGTCCCCGGGGTGGATGACCCCGGTGGCGAGCGCGACCGCGGCCCCGATCAGGGCGCTCCATCCGATCCCGAACCCCTTCGGCTGCCAGATGACGAAGACGAGGGTGACCACGAAGATGGCGAGGGCGAGCATCGGGACCGTTTCTTGTTCTTGGTCTTTCAGGGCGGGTCAGGCGGTAGCGACGCGGCGCCCGTGCTCGTCGACGACGCGCTCGCCATCCTCCTTGACGAACTCGCCCTGTTGGGCGGGAAGGAGGTCGAGGACCGCCTCGGAGGGGCGGCACAGGGCAACACCCAGTGGGGTGACGACCAAGGGGCGGTTCAGCAGGATCGGATGCTCGCCGATGGCATCCAGAAGCTGATCGTCCGTCAGGCTCGGGTCCGAGAGGCCGAGCTCGCCGAAGGGCGTACCCTTCTCACGGAGCAGATCACGGACCTTCACGCCCGCCCGCTCGGCAAGCTGGCGCACCAGGGTCCGGTTTGGGGGCGTCTTCAGGTACTCGACCACGTGCGGCTCGATGCCGGCGTTGCGGATGAGGGCTAGGGTATTGCGGGACGTGCCGCAATCCGGGTTGTGGTAGATCACGACGTCCATCAGGCGGTCTCCGTGCAACAGGCGGCGAGGGCAGCGACAGCCGGGGCGCAGACCTCGGGGCGTCCCTGGCAGCAGTCGCGCATCAGGAACTGGATGAGCTCGGACAGGTCCGGGTAGGCGGCGCTGTAGATGATCGAGCGCCCCTCCCGCCGGGAGGTGACCAGCCCCGAATGGCTGAGCTCCTTGAGGTGGAACGACAGGTTGGTGCCGGACACGCCGACCGCCTCGGCCAGCATGCCGGCCGCCATGCCCTCCGGCCCGGCGGTGACGAGCTGGCGCACGATGCGCAGGCGATGCTCCTGGCCGAGGGCCGCGAAGGCCGCCACGGCTTGCCGTTCGTCCATCATGATGTCAATATCTCAACCATCGTTGAAACGTAGAGGAACGAAACGTCTTGGACAAGCCCCTGCAGCCCTTCGCCGATGGAATGCCGAACCTGAGCGAGGGGCATTTCGTGGTCCCGACGACCGACGCCCTGCACGTGAAGACACCGTTCACCCACGCCCCGCGCTTCCTGATCCTGTACGGATCGCTCCGTGAGCGCTCGTTCAGCCGCCTCCTCGCCTACGAGGCCGCGCGCCTGTTGGAGGCGATGGGCGGCGAGGTGCGGATCTACGACGCGCACGGCCTGCCGCTGCCCGACGACGCCACGGCCGATCACCCGAAGGTCCAGGAACTCCGAAACCTCTCGATCTGGTCGGAGGGCCACGTCTGGGTCAGCCCCGAGCGACACGGCGCCATGACCGGGGTCATCAAGAGCCAGATCGACTGGCTGCCGCTCTCGGAGGGTTCGGTGCGCCCGACGCAGGGGCGGACGCTCGCCGTGATGCAGGTCTCCGGCGGCTCGCAGTCGTTCAACGCGGTCAACAGCCTCCGCGTGCTCGGTCGCTGGATGCGGATGATCACCATCCCGAACCAGTCCTCGGTCCCGATGGCGTACAAGGAGTTCGACGACGCCGGCCGGATGAAGCCGGGTCCGCTCTACGACCGGGTGGTCGATGTCTGCGAGGAGCTGATGAAGTTCACGCTCCTCACGCGCGAGCGATCCGACTACCTCGTCGACCGGTATTCGGAACGCAAGGAGCGCGAGCCCGAAAGGCTCAAGGCCGTCGCCGTCGACATCGGGTTCGTGAAGCGACCCTCCTGATCTGCACGTCCACGCCGACCTCTTCTACGCCATCGCCTCGCCCGGTAGGATAGCGATCCCTATTTCAAGGGCTCCACGACCGTAAGCACAAGAGTCTGAGCGCTGGGGCACGTCGGCCGCCACGATGGCGACCACGGGGGCCGTCTCGTCGGGGCGCCGACGATCGCGACGTGGACGGATCCTTCGCCAACGTCGACGGCGGTCAGCTTCACTAGGCTCAGCTGGAGCTTCCGCATGCCGCCTCGGTCAGCGAGGGGGACCGGACGGAGTGGAGCGTCCCCGAGACGTAGACGAGGTCGCGGACGTCCGTGCCCGGCGCGTCGGCCTCGGCGATGGAGGCGATCGGCTCCGCAGTCAGGAGCAGAAATTTCGCTAGGCATCACGTCCTCCTTGGCCTTGCGCCGAACGAACCCCGCCCAGGTCCGGACGGTCCCGTGCGTCGCTGTCTCCAGCACCGCCACTTCGGAGAGGGTCGACGCGGTCAGGCGGCGAGCGAGGATGGCCAGGAGTGGGATGGTCACGACGCCGCCTTCAAGACGATCGCGTCGACGTCGGCGAAGGCGCCGTCGACCTCCGCGGTGGTGATGGCGCCGGCGCCGATGCCGGCGGCGACCTGGTTGTAGACCGCCAGACAGACGCCAATGTGCCTCCGGATCTGCAGGCTCAGCACCTTCAAGCGGTCGTTCGTGAGGGGCCGATCTACCCCGTCGGCGAACGTCCACGGGTCGCTGTCCTTCCGGGCGTCGAGCAGCGTCGCGGTGACCTCGCTTAGCGTGCGCGTCAGGGCCCGCTCGTTGACGGCGACCGCCCAGCCGTCCCACGTCGTGCCGCCCGCCTCGGCCGCTAGGTGCGCCTCGTATGCGTAGGCCAGGACAGCGGCCGCGTCGGGCGGAGCCGGAGCGTTCGGATCGAGCCAGTAGCCATCGGCCTGTTGGGCCTACCTGAGCCACAGCCAGGCGCCGACCGCGTCGCAGATGACGTCGAGGGAGAGACTAACCATGTGAGATAGCGTGGACCGGGGGCGTTAAGGGGGTGAACGTCACGTGGGGCCCTGAAACATAACACCCCCCGACCCCGGGGGCCGGAGGGTGCGCTCAGGATGTGGTGCATCGCGAGGACGACGGATACGTCGACAGCCTAGAATATACCCCACCGAACAGCATCGGACAAGCAAAAAGAGGGCGAATAACGACGGTCTAGCAAGGGGTAAGCGGCGGTTCTAGACTTGGAACAACGGCGGTCCAGTAGGGGGTAGAGCCATTCCTACGACCCCCCCTGAGCGTCGACGGCCAGCCACATCCAGGGAGGGCGGCGCAGAACGTCACGGTAGTGAGCTACACCAGGGAACGGGGCGGGCGGCAGCGACGGGGAAGGTAGCAGGGGGACGACGGCGGGATGACGACCCGCGGGGAACCAGGAGGCCCGGGCCCAAGGGGACAACGGGGGCCCAGGGGCCCATATGTGGAACCAATCACCCGATTATCGTTGAGGGAGAACGGGTTACAGCGCCGAGAACGCCCGTCAGGATTTCGTCCATCTTGGCCTCCATCCACGGGCCCTTGGAGGCCGGTACGATGAAGCTATCGTGGACGGGCAGGCAGGGGATGGACGCCTTCTCGCAGGCCTTGAGGACATCCACCGCCATGGCGCTGTCTACGGCCATGCAGCGGATCCCACGGTCTGCAGCGATGTCTGCGGCGATGGGGGTGTTCCGCGCCACGACGGCCTTGAGCAGGCCGCGGGTGTAGTCCCAGCCGTGCTCCCAGTCGTCCTTGTCCATAATGGCCGCCGCTGCCGCGTTCATGGTCTTCGCGTTCAAGGCGACGTTGAGGGCGAGCTTGCCCTCGTCACGGGGGAATGTTCCCGTGACGTAGGGATCGTGGCGCAAGACGTGACCACGGGCTGCGTAGAGGATCCGCGGATGGAGGGTGGCGAAGTCCGGCTCGAAGGCCGCCTCGCCGTTGATGAGGAGCTCCCGGCGGCGTCCCTTGGGGAGGTTCTGCCACCATCCGTAGAGCCGGCCGTGGCGGTCCCAACGGCCACGGCCGAACACGCGGTAAACCTCGGGGCTCGGGGTCGGGACGACGCTGGCCCACGTCCCCTTCTCCTTGCGGTCGTTGCGGGCCCGGACAACGCGCGTGGCGTGCTCCCACCCGTCGCCCGTCGGCATCGTGACCGAGACGTTGCCGAGGTAGGCATTGATGCGGTCGAGCTCGGCCTCCAGGCGTCGCGTCTGACGTGTCGGGTCGTAGCCGATGACGTCGCCGGCCTCGTCCTTGAGGATGAGGCGGCAGCGGCGCGTCTCGTACTCGAAGGGCGCGTCGCGGAAGGCGTGGACGAGGTCGGGGGTCGCACGCAGGCGGCTCTGCATCCCGGTGGAGAGGTGGTCGCCAGGGCGGGCCCGGACCTCCTCGATCAGCCCGAGCTCGACGAGTTCAGCCACGGCGGCGAGCACGCGGTCGTAGGTGTAGGGCAGGCCCATGTACCGCGATTGACCGGCGTAGAACGCCTTGCGGCGCGAGTAGCTGACCCAGCGATCCTCGCCGGGCGCCATGTCGGCCGCGATGCACGCGGCCGCGAGGACGCTGCGCCTGGCGACGTCCTGCCTGCGATCGGGGATGTCGGGGATGCCGGCGGCCGAGAGGATGTTCTCCGGGATGCGCCAGTGGAAATCGAGGGCGCGGTCGCGCGCCTGTGCCGTGTTGAGCATGTCGTATCCATCGACACGTCAGGCACCACACCGCCGTGTCGGGACCGATGATCCGCTCGAAATTAGCCTTAGTCTATGGGTCTGTGCTTTGGAGATCCACTGATATACTTCGCGAGACCAGTAGTTCTACCGCCCCGACGGGGTGCATGATCTCACGGGGGTAAAGCATCGATTTCAGCCTCGCCCACGGCCTAACTTCGAGGCACCGGAGGATTCAGCCAACGAGCCCCGTGGACGGCTCCACGGGGCTCTAATGCGGTCGAAAATTTATTTGTGCTCGCATGCGGCCGTCGCCTGATGCCGTGAGGACATATCGAATCCGCGAACAGCTTGGTGAGCTGGTGGCTCGAACTCCTAACCCGATCGGGGTCTACCCGATGACCTCGCGGCGGCCCTGGAGCGGGCCCTGTCGGCCGTGAAGCACATCGACGCCGGTAGGATCGGAGCCGAGGCGTGATGCCCAGTGACCAGGCGTTCCTACTCACCTTCGCAGGCCTGCTGCGAGTCGGCATCCTCGCCGACCCTGTCCCGACCTACCGGGCATGCCGATCGGCTTGCGCCGCCCTTGGGGACGCATCCGTGCCCGTTGACTACACCTGACCGATTCGCGCGGTCCGCTTAGTCCACGAGGAGGATTGGGAGAGTCGGCTGAGGCCCACCCCAACCGCGGCCGCCGTGCGGGCCACGCTGGCGAGCGAGGGCGTGGAGAGCGTCCTGGCACGGTGGGGCGGGCGCTACCGAGGCAAACTCATCGCGGCAGCGAACCGCGCCGCGCGCAGGTCACCGCCCGCCAGACATTCCCTTACGTGTCCGGGATCGGGGGCACGTCCGGAGGCGTCGCCTGCGTGTAGGTGACGGTCTGCACCGTGTAGTCGGGCGTGCCTGAGAAGCTGATGCCCAAGCCGGCGTAAAACCCCATCACGGAGTGGAGCGCGCTCAGGGACGACTTCCTCATCTCGACGGCGACCATGGTCCTCTGGGACAGGCCGACGCGTCGGGAAATTTCGTCCTGCGTCAGGCCGACGAGGGTCCGCGCGGCGCGCAGCTGCATTGGGGAGGGATACACGACGAGGCACTCCGAGCCGGATTCGATGGAAGGCCATTATCACCAAAGCGCCCGAAACGTGCAATGACGGCACATCGACTCGCGTTCTCAGAAGAAGGTGATATCCTCCGATTCGTGCCGACATCGCCGGATCCACTGGCGAAAAAAATGGCCCCGGAAGCGCGCGAACGCCGCCGAGGCCTGGTCAGCCACAGGAGCATCCCCGTGACCGAACCGTGCACCCACCTTACCACCACGACCGCCCCGAACGGTAGCCTCGCCGCGTCCCTCGCCCAGGGAATTTCGCAGTACGCCGAGCGCTTCGAGGAGGCCTCGGTCCTTGAGATCGCGGCGGCCATGAGCGTCGAGGATCCCCACGCGGCGCGGTCGTTCCTCCTGGAGCGCACTGCCGAGCCGGCGTTCCCGATGCTGCGCAGGAGCGTCCTCGGTACGATCGAGCTCCGGATCGAGGCCGCCAAAGCCGCTGCGCGTGACCGCCTCCTCCTGGTGACCGGCGACGACGCGCCGGGCGGGAAGAACGACAAGGCGCGCGAGGCGATCTTCCGCCGGGACCCGGGCGCATTTCTGCCGGGCGCCGAGGTCAGCAAAGTCCGCCCGTTCGCCCGGGCCTTCTGGCACGTCCTGATCGACGGGAAGGACGTGCCCTGCGTCTACGTCTGCCGGGCCGCCGTCGTGAGCGACCTGCACGACATGGTCGAATGCCTGGCCGAGAACAGACAGTACGAGCGGGGCATCGTCATCGGTGCGCCCGAGACCGCACGGGACATCGCCGGCCTACTGCCCCCGAACATCGCCTTCGTGGCCGTACCCCTCGCCACCGACGGGAGGCGCGCGTGAACGCCATCGTCCGCATCCCGGCCGCGCCGGCGATCTCGATCTTCCGCTTCGACAACCACGACATCCGCGTCGTGGAGATCGACGGGCAGCCCTGGTTCGTCGGCGCCGACGTCTGCAAGGCCGCCCGCCTCTCGAACCCGTCCGTCTCGCTCAAGGCGCTCGACGAGGACGAGAGGGCTAAGATCTTCTTAGGGCATCCCCAGGGCGAGGTCCTGGTCATCACCGAGGGCGGTCTCTACACCCTGCTGATGCGCAGCCAGCGTGCCCTCGTGAAGGGCGCGACGGCATGGCGGTTCCGTCGGTGGGCGATGAACGAGGTCCTCCCCGAGATCCGGCGGACCGGTTCCTACGCCGTGGCACCCGCCCCGACGCCGGTCGCGATCCCCGAGGACCTCGACGAGAACAGGGTGCTGAGGAGGATGCTCCTGGCCCGGATGGATCGGGAGGACGCCCTCGTCGAGCGCCTCGTCATCACAGACCAGGAGCTCATCGACACCTCTCGCCAGCTCACCGCCTCGCAGCGGCAGGTACAGCGGGCCCTGCCGGCGGTGGAGTGCGTCGAGCGGTTCACCGAGAGCGAGGATCTCTACAGCCTCCAGGCCGGTGGCAAGGCCCTCGGGCAAAAGCCGAACAAGTTCATCGCTTGGCTGAAGGAGCGCGGCGACCTGTTGGATCTGAACAGGTCGAACCTCCCCCGGCAGGACCTCATCGACCGTGCCCCGTTCCGCGTCCGGATCGAGGAGTACGGCGGCAAGCCCCGTGCGACGCCAAAGATGACGTCGAAGGGCATCCTCCACTACGGACGCGAGCTCTGCGTCTCCGTCGACTGGCGGGCCGCACGGGAGCCCGACCTGTTCGACTGACACCCCTCAGACTCTGAGTGGTGACGAGGGGCCCGGGTGACCGGGCCCCTTTTTCGTGACTGAAATCTGGTGCAGCGAAATGGGAGCGAAGGCCGGTTCGGTATCATTGGCAACCCGGCCCGGGCACGCCTGCGCACGGTTTCGGCACGCTCTCAGCATATTTTCGCGCGTTTCAGTCCGCGCGATCGGCGTTACACCGCGAGCGAAATCCGGCCTCGCTCGTGGAGCGCGCTGCAGCACCCCCCGATCCAGGCGCTCGGTGGCCTACGGGCACGGCCCCCCGGACGGCCGCCGCCGGTACCGGACGCCGTCGTGCAGCAGCACGCCGCTGGGCAGGAGGCTGAGCTCCGCCTCGTAGGGGACCGGCCGGCCCCCGTTGCCGTAGCACCGGGAGGCCGTCACCCGGCCGCCTGAGATCCTCGCCCCGTGGCACTCCATCAGATCGATGCCGACCTCGCCGGGGGCGGGCCCGACGACGATGGCGGGGACGTCGGCCCCCTCGGGGCAGTAGAGGCCCGGGGCGGGCTGGTAGGGGTCCGCCCCGGCCGGGCCAGCGAGCAGGGCGAGGATGGCGAGCGCACGCATGTCAGATCTCCAGGACTAGGGACGGGTCGAAGGCGGGGTTCTCGCCCCGGCGGCCGCGCGGGTTCGCGAGGATGCGGGTCCCACCGATCCGGTAGTCGGCGGACCGGTGGATGTGCCCGTGGATCCAGAGATCCGGGGCGTGCTCCCCTTCGAGGACGCGGCTGCAGTCCGAGGCGTACGCGGCATCGATCGCCTGCAACGGACCCTGCCTGCCCAGCGACGCGGGATGCGGCGCATGGTGCGTGACGACGACGGTCGGGCCCGCGTGCGGCTCGGCTAGGGCGCGCTCGATCCGGCCGAGCTGGGCAACGTGCGCGGCCGCGGCCATCGGTGGCCGGAAAGCGTTCGTCTCGCCCGACGGGAGCCGCGTCCGGATCTGCCGATGATCCCGCATTCCGCCGACGCGGTCCCCGCACGTTGACTGCGCCAACACGCGGAACGGTTCGCCGAGGAGCTCATAGTCCGTCCAGAGCGTGGCCCCGACGAACCGCACGCCCTCGATGTCGAGGGTCTCCCCGACGGCGAGGATGTGAATGCCGGCGGCGGCCGCGGCCTCGCGCCCGCGTTCGAGTTCGCTCTGCCACCTCGACGCGTAGAAGTCGTGGTTCCCGGGGACGTAGATGACGCGCCGCACGAAGGGCACGACGCACGCCGCGAGCCAGGGGATGGACCTCCGCGTCAGGCCGTCGGCGACGTCGCCGGCGATGATCGCCACGTCGCACGGCGGGACGGCCGGGCCCTCCCAGCAGTCGGCGTCGTCGTGCACGTCACTGAAAATCCAGGCTCTCAGCATCCCACCCTCCCACGCACCACGCCGACCCGTCGGCCTCGAACCACACCTGCGCCGCCCGGGTGACCAGGAGGCCGTTCGTCCTAAATCCGGGACACCAGAGCCCGTACCGAAGCCGCTGCGCCGAGGGCGGCCGGTCCCCCTCGGCCACCGTGCCGGTCGCCCACGCGTGGACGTCCCGGGCCCCCGTCCGGAGGCACCGCAGCCTGCCCGCCTCCGACGCCCGGAGGACGACGTCGGCAAGCACGATCGCCGGCACGTGGCCGACGACCCGGCCGCCGACGCGCACGGACCAGAGCCGGCGCGTCAGGTTGCGGTAGACGTCACTTCTTCCCGGCGGCATGGGCGTCGCAGCAGGCCTTCGACCAGCCTCCGTGCCGGATCCGACCAGGCGCTCCGCACGTCTCGCAGATGAAGGCCGACAGGTGCTCTACGCAGTCAACTATAGTGTTGACTTCATTGCGCATCGCCTTCCTAGTCTTGCCTTCGATGGAGTAATACCATCGCGCTTGCGCAAACTTTTCCTTGGTCTGCGTCGTGCGGAATCCCGTCGCGCCGGCCTCGGAGATCAGGCTCGCGCCCGCTTCCCATAGCCACCGCCACCCGCCACCCGAGTACGGCCCGCCGTCCTCGAACGTCCTCGGGTGGCGCGCCCGCAGGGTGGCGTCCCAGTCGTCCGGGACGACGGCGCGGCCGGTCTGCCAGCGCAGGGCGAGGGTGCGCGCCAGGACGCGGAGGACGTCCTGCGCGGGGGGCGGCGCCACTGTCCTGCCGTTGTCCTGCCGGGGGAGCACGCTGCCGCCCGTCCACGTCACGAGGGGACCGTGCGGGGACGGGCTGACGCCGGTGGGTACAACGTCGACGTGCCCGGGATGCCGGCACACGGCGTCGTCGGCTATGACGCGGAATTCGTCGATGAGCATGGGGGTCTCCTGTCAGGATGCGGGGTGGGCAGAGGGGGGCCGCGCGCGGATTTCACGCCCTGTCTCCGCGCGTGCCCGGCAGGGCGTCGACGAGGCGGACGACGCCCTGGACGAGGCGGTCGACGTCGCAGGGCCCGAGGCGGCCGAGGGCCTGCGCCCGCCGCGCCAGGTGGAGTACAGACAGGCCTGAGAACTCGGCCTCCAAGCGGAGGTCGCTCGTCTCCCGGCGGGCGCGCAGGGAGAGGATCGCCTCGTCGAGGGAGGCGGCCGGGGCGGCATTCGGGCGTGCGTCGGACATGGAGGGTCTCCTTCAGTGATGAGGTGTCAGTGGCGACGGGCGAGGGTCTCGCGGCCGTCGAGAAGCGTCGTCACGGCGCGGCGGAGCGGGCGCAGGCTGCCCCCCTTCCACACGCGCGCCAGCAGATGCAGCTCGTCGCCGTCGAGGTCGGGGAGCCAGCCGGCGTCGAGGCCACGCTCGTCGCGGAGCTCGGCGACGAGGTTGGCCGCCGCGACGGGCAGGTCCTCGGCCTTGGGAAGGCCGACGTGCACGACGCGGAAGCGGTCCAGGAGGGGGCCGGGGACGGCTCCCGTCCCGTTGGCCGTCGCCAGGAACTGGGTGCCGCTCAGATCGGCGTTCGTTTCCAGATAGACCTCGTGGAAGGCGCGGCTCCCTACCGGCTCCAGCAGGGCGATCAGGGAGTCCGTGAGGCGCCCGTTCTCCGACCTCGTACCCGCCTTCTCGATCTCGTCGATGATGATTACGGGGTTGGCGACGCGGAGCCGCTGGATCGTCTGCAACGGGACGCTTGCGCGCCCCGTGCTCCACTGGCGCGAGGTTCCTCCGAACGCGGCGTCGGCGACGCCGGCGGCGTTGTAGAGGACGCACGGGATCCCGGCCGCCTCGCAGAACACCTGCAGGTAGCTCGTCTTCCCACTGCCCGGCGGCGACACCGCGAGAGTGTTCCGCAGCCGGGCTACACCCCCGTTGGCGAGGTCCCGCAGCAGCAGCGCGGTGAGGTCCGTGAACCACGGGAACCGCGCGTCGAGCAGCTTGCCGACGGCCACGACATCGACGCCATGGACGAGCGGCAGGGCCTCCCCGGCGAGCGTGTTGAACTCCGCGCGCGGCGTGGACCCCCGCGACGTCCGCGATGAGCCCGTGGTCTCGGAACCGGGTAGGTGGTCCAAGGCCCCCTTGGCTAGGACGACGAGCGTCGGGGTGGCGCGCGCCGCCCGGTCCCTCCAGCCTCCGTCGCCGAGGGGCCAGTCCAGCTGCGCCAGCGCGGCGAGGCCGTCCGCCTGCGCGTCGACCCAGTCCTTGGCGGTGCCGCCGGCGCCACCGCGGGCGAGGTCCTCCTCGATGCCGATCTGCCGGTGCGCCGCCGCGATGATCGCGAGCGTCTCGGCGAATCGGGCCACGTGGTTGTCGTACGGCGCCAGGCTGCTGGCCAGGTCCTCGGAAACGTACCCCGCCTCGTCCAGCTCCTCCGTGGCATCGCCGCAGTATCGAAGGGCGTTCCGCAGGGCGAGCCAAGCGGCGGCGTGATGCCCGTTGGAGGCCGACGCCAGCGCCAGGCGCAAGCAGATCGAGCTGCAGCACGCCGCCGCCTTGGCGGACCCCAGCGCCGCCTGTGCGAAAAGCAGGTCATCCGCCAGCAGCGCCGCGGCGTTCCGGCCCGCGTCCGACGTGGTCTCCGCGTTGGCGTGCCCGCGCAGCGCCGCCTCCACCTTCTGCAGGGAGGCGATGCTGACGTCCCGCCGGGTCTGCCCGAGCTGCCGGACTAGCGCGGCCGGGAGCCGGGGCTCCTCGCCGAGGAACCGGGCGAGAGCCAGGCCGGCGTCGACGCGGGCGTCGTACCGCACGTGCTCGCCGCCGAACGCCTTCGCACGCGGCCCGATGGGAGCCTCGGGCTGGCGGGGCCCCGTCAGGGCGGTGGAGTCGAGGAGCGTGGCACGGGCGGCCTGGACGGCAGCGGCGCGCGCCCGAGAGGCGTCGTCGGTCATGGGGATCTCGCTGGAACGGGAGTGCACGCGGGGCGCGCCGAGCAGGGCTCAGGCGGTCAGGCAGGGCATCCGTTTCGAGCGAGGGCAGATCATCGACGTCATCTCCGGTGTGACGCCGTTATGCGCCAAGCCGGCTCAGGGTGCAAGTTATGTGCAGCCGTTGCGGACCGAGTCGCGTTCCTAGGGTTAACCAAGCCCTAGCGCCGCCTTCAGCGCCGGGCTGCTATCGGCCTCCTCGTCCTGCGCGATGAGGTCGTCGAGGCTGGGCCGGCCCTGGTTGTACGTCGACAGCCGCAGGTCCAGCCCAAGCACATGGAGGCATCGCATCACGCGGTGCATCGATGGCTCCATGCTGTCACCGCGCTCGAAGCGGGACACCCACTCGACGCTGACGCCGGCCTTGGCCGCAAGGGCCCGCTGCGAGAGCCGGCGGTGGCGCCGCGCAAGGGCGAGGGACTCGCCAAGGTCGAAGATGCTCATGCCCTGAGCGTACCTGATCGGCATGCAAGGAACCCCCTGCGACTCAGCCGGCTGCGCGAATTTTCGGACGCCGTCCAGTGGAAATCTTCGATCCGTGGCAGACTCCCATTTGCACGGATTCGATGGGGGAAATGGGATGGCGCAGGTCAAGGAGCTGGGTGGCGAGGCGCCCAAGCGCCACGTCGCGATTGAGGACGACATCGCCGCGGTGCGGGCCGCCCTGCGCGAGGCCGAGGCCTGCACGGACCCCGACGACATCGACGGGATGACGCTCGTCCGGGCGCTCCGGGACAGCCTCGACGGCCTGCTCGCCGAGCAGCGCCGGGCGGCCGAGGCCAAGGCACGGAGGCCGGCATGACCAAGTCTGAGCGCGGCATCCGCCGACAGCTCCGGCGTTCAGGCCTGCCGGCACACGCCATCCCGCGGGCAGCCAGGCGCTTGGCGGCTCAAGCCGACTGCGACGCCTCGGCCGGTACGCTGGAGGCGCTGATCTCCCGCCGGACATGGCGGGAGGGAGATCCTGCGGCTGCGCATGCGGCCAGGTAGGGGGCGGCCATGGGGGCGGAATTCGCCCTCGGGATGCTCGACGCCGGCCGTTGGATCAGCGCCGGGCTGGGCCGTCTCCAGGCTCACGTGAACGGACGGAAGTCCTGAGCCATGCGCATCTACACCGAGACGCCCTTCCGCCTGGCGCCACCCCGGATGGCCGTGGTCCACCCTGAGATAGGGACCGCCTCCTCGCTGCTGGAGGCCCAGCGTGGGGCGTACGATCGCGACGTCGCTCTCATGCGGCACGGCATGCCACGGGAGCTCCTCCCGAACTTCTGGCGCCAGGTCCTGGAGAACCTGGCGACGAAGGAGGCCCGCACCGAGGCGATGCGCCCCTCGATCGGCAAGCCCCTGTCCCGACGCGCCCGGCGTCGCAACCGGGGACGCGTCCGGGTCGCGAAGAACGCCCTGATGCGGAGGTTCACCCCGTCGATGGAGTGGTCCTGGAATAAGAGGGACGCGGCATGACCGAGACAACGACCACCGAGGCAAAGATCGCCGCCGCTCGGGACGCCGTCGACAAGGCGGCCGCCCTGCTGCTCAACCAGGCTGAGGGCCTCGCCATGCTGGCGATGATGGCCCGTCACGCCGAGCGCCCGATGCCCCAGGCGATCGTCCTCAGGATTGTGGGAACGCGATGATCCGGAACTGGCCGGCCGAGCAGGCCTTCTGGTGGAGCGCCGTCGCCGCCGCCACGTTCGCCGGCCACCACGAGGCATTCCGACAGGCTCGCGACGATATGTGGCCGACCCGGCGGGAGGTCGTCCTGCGCGAGGCGGTCGAGGAACTGGTGGGACCGAACGGAGGACCCCCGCCCCCACTCTCGGCGATACCGGAGAAGGTTGGCGGTGTCCGCTTCGCGAGGCGCGTGCACGCGCAGGCCTGGCGGTCGCACCTCGCGGCCAACGCATCGCGGCTGACGCTGGTGAAGGTCACCCCGTGAGGCAGTCCACGATCGACGAGCTCGCCCGGGGGGCAACCCGGACGGTCGAGTGCATCATCGCCGCGGATCCCGGGGACGGCCCGGCCGAGCGGGAGTCCCGGATCCGGGACGCGCTCGCCCGGTGGATCGGGCACACCGTGGAGCGGGAGGCCCGCAACGACCGGCGCCGCGTGGGACGCAGGCAGGCCTAAGGACGGGAACCCTGGACGGGGCGTCGCCAGCCCGCGAGAGTGCCTCAACCTCGGGGGGCAGATGGCGAGACAGGACAAGCGCGCGCGGCTGAAATCGATCGTTACGGACGGGACGATGGCGATCCCGGAGGTCGAGGGAGAGTGGCACCACGACCCCTATCGAACCCTCTGGGTCGAGGTCTCGAACCTCAAGATGGGACAGGCCGTCTCCACGGACTACGGGACCATCAGCCGAACACCTCAGATCTCCGGGATGGCCACGATCCGGAGGGACACCGTCCGGCTCGCGGGATGGGGCGACACCTGCCGGGTCTTGCCCGTGACGATCCGGCCCGCCATCCCCCAGGAGGACGGCAACGGCTACACCCCGTTCACCAGCGTGCTCGGCTTCATCGCCGGTGACTGGGAGTTCAAGAGCGAGGATGCCTGGTTCCTGGAGTGCTGGATCCCCGAGATGGACATGGCCGCGATGCTCGCGGCCTACCGCGCTGGCGAGATGCCGTCGTTCCACCTCGGCGTGAAGCTCGATCTCTGGATCATGAAGGGCGACGAGCACACGCCGCCCGGCTACGGGGTCACCTGGTATCTGGCTCCCCACGCGGACCACGCGAGCGAGAGCCCAGAGGTGGCCCGCGGCACGGTCCGCCATCTCAGCTGGAGCGATGCGCCGCAGCCGAAGGTCGACGAGGATGATGGGGTGCCGGAACAGGGGCCGCCGCCTCAGGCTCCCGCGGATCCCGCCCCCAACCTGGATGCCGCCAACCTCACCGCAGCGATCGACCGCCTGCGCTCCACCGTTCTGCAGGTCGGCCTCGGCATCGGGGTCGCACTGGTGGTCAGCTGGTTCGTCTGACTGAGGGCCGAAACGTCGCGTCCAGGGATCGACTCCCGCACCAATTTGTTCTTCATTCGTTCTCATATGCGAATCAATGGAGGTCCTCGTGGACGAGATGGAGCGGGCCTACATGGAGGCCGCCGACGGCGACGCGAGGGACGCCCTGAGGCGGGCGCCTGGTGACGCCCTGATCGAGATGGCCGAGCTCTCGGGGCAGGTCTCCCGCGGCTTCGTGCGGGCCCAGCGGCCGGCGGACCTGGCGAGGAAGCTGGGTCCGGAGCGCCGGGCCCGGGAGGCCGCCCGCTCCGCCGGCTGACGGGCGGTTAACGGCTCGCCCGCATCATGCGGACATGCCCGACGCCAAACCCGAACCCATCATCGAGACCTTCACCCGGGTCGACGCTCCCCCCGGCGAGATCGTGTTCACGCCCCTGCCGGTTGGCGAGCTCGCCGGGCACGCGCTGTTCCTGGCGTCCCAGCTGTCGAACGTGAACCGGAAGCGCGTGGCCAAGGAGGCCTGCGCGGCCTGGGTCGCAACGTCGGATTGGTTCAGGCGGCAGACGCCGGACGCCCTCGTGGTGTGGTTCAAGCCCGGCCCCCCCGGGTACGACGGCGTGTACCTGACGCCCGAGAAGGGGGCCAAGAAGCTCAAGCCCGCCCCAGCCGTCATCCTGCTGCGCGACGGGGCCTACCGTCTCCTCGACAAGCGGGAGATCGCGGCCGCGGTCGGGCCGCTGCTGGAAGCCCAACCCGAGATCCTCGCGCCGCCGGATCCGGAGGACCTTGAGGATCTCGGCAGGCTCGCCCCCTGACGCAGGATTTAGCCGCCCGCGGGAATCCGGGTGGCCGGCGCCGAAATCCCTCGATCGGCTGAAAACCGTCCATGTGCGACAGCGCACACGAGGTCGGAAATTCCTGGCTTGGGACTGTCCATGGCGCGTGAGAGCGTCGGCCTGCGACCGAATGGCCGGCCCCGTTTCAATCGGGACCGCCGATCGCCTTCCACCCTGCCGGGCCCATCCCGAGCGGAGTTTTAGCCCGTTTCGGGACCAATTACGGGACCACACCCCCAGGAACGCAAAAGGCCACCCGAAGGTGGCCTCTGCTAACGCGCTGTAATCGCGTCCAAATCTGTCCGAGTGAATTGGAGCGGGCGAAGGGATTCGAACCCTCGACCCCAACCTTGGCAAGGTTGTGCTCTACCCCTGAGCTACACCCGCTCACAATGCTGGCCCGCTGGAAACTCTCGTGCCCGGCGGCCCCGGCGGCGCTCTCTAAACACCATTCCAACCGGCGTTGCAAGCGCCGGCTGAGAGGATTTTTCGCGTCCGTCCGATCTCACCAGAAATCGGCGGGGCGACGGCCGTCGCGGATCTCGCGCAGGCGTTCCACCGTCGCGCGGGTGGTCGCGTCCGGCAGGGCGTCGAGGGCGAAGAAGGCGCAGGCCGCGATCTCGCGGTCGGGCCGCTTCTCCCTGAGCACCGTGAAGGCCGGGGCGACGTAGAGGGCGACGTGGTCGCGCGGCGAGGCCGCGCGGTTGCGGTAGAAGCCGTGCAGGCGCAGGGCGACCGCGGGATCGACGGCGATCTCGGCTTCCTCGCGGAACTCGCGCGCCATCGCCTCCGGCGCGGTCTCGCCGCGCTCGACGCCGCCGCCCGGCAGCTGCCAGCCGCTGACGTAGGTGTGGCGCACGAGGCAGACCCGGCCCTGCGCGTCGAAGGCCGCGCCGCGGACGCCGAGCGTCATGCCGCGCGCCGCCAGCGCGCCGAGGTGGAACAGGCGGCGCGCCAGCGGCCGGTCGAGGAGCTTCGTCATCGGGGGAGCCGCGCAGCCGCTCAGGCCACGTCCAGGACGATCTCGCCC
>NZ_VRVH01000400.1:0-3362 GCF_008040095.1 Methylobacterium sp. WL6
TCCGTCCCCGCTCGCGCCCCCGCCCGGCTGCCCGTTCCACCCGCGCTGCCCGGCCGCGATCGCCGTCTGCCGCACCGAGCTTCCGCTGCGCCGCTCGGTGGGGCCGGAGCATGAGGTGGCGTGCCACCGGGACCGCGGCGAGCTCGGGACGGGGGACCGCACGGCGTGAGATGGCGGCGGATGGCCTTCATGACGATGGCCTGCATCCGGCCCATGCCGTGCCTGCGGACGGCCGTCGATGTCCCCCGAGAGCGGTCGTCCATCGGCCGCCCGGCACCTTCGCCTCGGGGCCGCGTCCACACCCCGGCCACGAGGTTCGGACCCTGCGGTTCTGTTGTGCCGGTTTCGAGGAAACCCGTACAACGCATGCCGGCCGATGAGAGCGCGACCCAGTCACGTGCAAATCGCCTTCGCCGATCTGATCGCGAAGGCATTCGATGCGGAGTTCGACGCCGCGTATCCGGAGAATGGACGCTTCGCGAAGCGCGCGCGCCGTGACCGGGCGGCGTTCCGGTAGGGACGATGCGATCGCGCCGCTTCGCCAGCGTGGTCGGGTTCGCGGATCCCCGCTTCTGCCGGAGGCGGCGCGGGTCCCCTCTCCCGAACGGGAGAGGGGGCCGAGTCGGCGATGCGAACGATCCGTTCGAACCTGTGTCAGCCCGGCTCCGCCGACCCGCGCAGCGCTGCCGCGTCCGCGTGGATCGCCCGGAACAGCGTCGGCGCGCCGCGCATGAACACGAGCACGTCGTCGGCGAGGATCGGGCCGACGTCGTCGGGGGTCGGCAGGTTGTACACGTACTTGCGCACCGCGATGTAGAACACCTTGCCGTGCAGCGCCCAGACCGCCTCGATCTCGCGCTCCTGGAACGGCAGCACCTCGGGCGGCGCGAGGCCGAATTCGACCCGCAACTCGGCGCAGACGGGCAGGATCAGCGCCTCGCGCAGGATGGCGAGGTAGCGCGGGGTGATGTCGACCGAGCGCAGGCCGGCGAAGACGAAGATCCGCACCCATTCGTAGTCGAAGATCCGGGCGGCGTATTCTTGGTAGAACCGCACCAGCCGCGCCTCCAGCGGATGGCTGCGGTCCCGCACCATCGGGCCCCAATCCGGGTTCCAGCGCGCGACGAAGACCCGGTCGTAGACCCGCTCGATCAGCGCCTCCTTGGTGGGGAAGTAGCGGAAGATCGCCGAGTGGGTGATGCCCATCCGCGCGGCGAGCTCGCGGGTCTGGCCGCCGAAGCCCTGCTCGGCGAAGAAGCGGGTCGCCGCCTCGACGATCTGCCGCTCGCGCTCGGCACCCGGCAGGTGGCGGCGGCGGCGGCGCGGCGGCCCTTCGGAATCGTCCCCGTCCACGCTGGCTCCGCCCTTCCTCCCCCGCGTCGGTCCCCATCCGCCGAACGTTGTCGCGACGAGACGTCAAGGTTTGACGGGTCGGCGCGCCGAGGGCAACCTGGGGTGAACACCGATGCCGAGGCGCGGGCGGCCGCGCCTCCCCCCGGCCCCGCACGGATCCGGGGCCTGCCCGCGCTCCGGGCGCGCCCGCCGAGGTCGGGAGGGCCCGCCTCCGGTGAAGCGAGGGCGAAGGGAGGCCTTTCCGGGGTTCGCCCGCCCGCGCGCGCCTACGCCGCCGCGTCCCAGGTCTCGCTGATGCGGCGCCCGGCCCGGGTGAGGTGGGCACGCAGCACCACGTCGCCCGGGGGCATCGCGGCGGGGGGGCGCCACTCGACGTAGATGCGCCAGCCCCCGGTCTGCGGCACCGGCGCGGCGACGGGATCGTGCATCGTGCCGGCGCTGGCCGAGACGATCGCGGCGACGCCCGCCCCCTCGGCGTCGAGGGCGCCCTGCGGCAGGTCCGGCCCCGCGAAGTCGATGCAGTACAGCCGCCGGCCGGGGATCGGCGGGTCGACCGGGCGCAGGCGGTCGGGCGAGCCGATGCGGGTCGAGATCACGCGGGAGAGGGTGCCGGGCAGCGCCGGCACCGGCTCGGCTCCCACCGTGGTGAGCCCGTAGGCGAGCGCGATCGGGTGGCCGGGGCGGACGGGCGCGTCCGGCACGAAGGCCGCCACGATGTTGTCCATGTACTCCTCGACCGAGGGGATCTCGAACAGCTGCACCTGGCCGGCCGCGAACGCGTCGCCGGCCCGCGGCGAGGCGCCGGCCGCGACCATCTCGGGCTTCGTCGCGGGGGCGGCGGGCTCGACCCACAGGCCGGGCCGGGCCTCCTGCCGCGCCTCGACGTCGAGGTAGGCGGCAAAGGTCCGCTCGCGCTGCATCAGCCCGAAGCCGGAGAGCGGCGCCGCGCGGAAGGCGGAGATCTGCGGGCTCGGGCGGCCGTTGACCAGCGGGCGCCACAGCCGGTCGGCGCCGGAGCGCACCACCAGCCCGTCGGAATCGTGCACCTGCGGCCGGAAGTCGTCGAAGGGCCTGGCGCCGCGCGCGCCCGGCCCGTTCTGGCCGTGCAGGAACATGCTGGTGAGCGGGGCCAGCCCGAGCTGGGGAATGTCCTTCCGCGGGTGGAGCGCGGCGGTGACCTGGATGTGCGCCGGGTCGCCCGGCGTGATCTCGAAGCGGTAGGCGCCGGACAGGCTCGGGCTGTCGAGGAGCGAGAGCACGGTGATCGTCTTCGCATCGTCCTCCGGCTCGCAGATCCAGTGGGCGGTGAAGTCGGGAAACTCCTCGCCCGCGGCCGAGCCGGTGCCGATCGCCGCGCCGCGCGCCGAGAGCCCGTATTCCTGGCCCTCGCCGCGCAGGCGGAAGTACGACGCGCCGAGGAACACCAGGAACTCCTCCTGGAAGCCGCGCGGGCGGCCGGGCGGGGTCTCGGTGGCGGCGAAGTGCAGTCGGAAGCCGGCAAAGCCGAGCGTCGTCGGGAAGCTCTGGCCGTCGAGCGCCCGGCCCAGCTCGAACAGGCCGGGCTCGTAGGCGACCGCCTGGGCCGGGCCGGCCTTCGGCTGCAGGTACAGCGCGCAGCGTTTGCGCTGCAGGAAGCCGCGGTGGAACAGCTGCGCGCTGAAGTGCCGCCCGAGGCGCAGGGCCGCCGCCGGGCGGAAGACGATGGCGCGGTACTGGTCGTAGGTCAGCCCGGCGAGGGCGCCCGGCAGGTCCTCGGGCGGCGCGACGTAGGGCGCGCCGGCCAGCCGCTCGGCCATCGCGGACACCGTGGCGAAGGTGGTCGGCCCGTCCGTCACCGCTTGCCGCTCCTGCGCCATCGTTCGGGCCTCATTCAGATCGATGACGCTAGGAACGACGCTGCCGACCATCGCGGTCAGGGCCGTGCGGAGAACGCGGCGGCGGGAGGGGGACAAGCTGGCGGCCGATCGCGGGGAGGCCTCGGGGCTTCCTCGCGCCGGCAGGCCCGGCCC
>NZ_VRVH01000401.1:0-3338 GCF_008040095.1 Methylobacterium sp. WL6
CGCCAAGGCCGAGCGGGAGGTTGCCGAGGCGGCGGCCGCCGCCCAGCGCGCGATGGAGGCGGCCAAGCGCGCGCAGGATACCGCTGCCGGGAAGCCGGCGCCTGTCGCGCCGGTCGTGCCCGGCGCGCCGGCACCGGCGCTAAGCCCCGTCCCTGGCACGCCGAGCCGCCCGCCAGCCAATGCGCCTGGTCCCGCGCAGGGCGCGGCGGCAGGCCTCCGTCCGGATCAGTGGAAGAACCTCGGCTTCCAGACCAACGACATCCTGACCTCGCTGTTCTCGGGCATCCCGGTGACCCAGGTTATCGCCCAGCAGGGCGGCCAGGTCACACAGGTGCTCGCGGACGCGCCGGGCGGCATCGCCGGCGGCCTCAAGATCGTCGCCAGCCGGGCGATGGAGGTGTTGACGCCCGTCCGCCTGATGGCCGCCGGCTTCCTCGGCGCCGCGGCGGGCGCCGCCTACCTCGGCGTGTCGTGGGTGCGTTCGCAGGAGCAGATCCGCACGGGGCTGCTTGGAATTGGCGCGCAGTCGCGCGCGACGGTCGCCGACGTGAACCGGATCGCCGAGACCGCGACGTCCGGGGGCAGGCTGTCCCGCGGCGACGCCCGCGGCGTCGCCGGTACGGTTGCCGCGGCCGGCAAGGTCGACGTCTCGAACATCCCCGGCATCGTCGACCTAGCACCCGGCTACGCCAAGCTGTTCGGCAAGGATCTGGCTGAGACCGGCGCCGACCTCGCCAAGATTTTCGCCGACCCGGTGAAAGGTGCCGATGAGCTGAACGCCCGGATGGGCGGGCTCGATGCGGGGACACGCGCCTACATCCGCACTCTGACCGAGCAGGGCGATCGCCAGGGTGCGATCCAGGTGCTGGTCCGGACGTTCGCCTCGGACATCAAGGCGGCAGCCGACAAGACGACGCTCTGGGCGAAGGCTTGGAACCTTGTCTCGACCGCGGCCGACGCCGCCGGCGGCGCGATCGCCCGCCCGTTCACTGAGAAGACGCCAGAGGAGCGCCTCGCGGCCGAACGTGAACGCCTGCGCCAGCTTCGTGGCGAGCAGACCCAGGCAGCGCCGGCGGTCGGTTACGGGCTATCATCGCTCGCTCAGGATCAGCTTCGGCTCCGTCGTGCTCAGGCCTCGCCCCAAAACGGCGAGGTGATCAAGGCACAGGAAGAGAAGGTTCGGGCGGCTGAGGTTGCGGCTGAGGAAGCTCGGTCCAAGGCGGTCGCGGACGCGCGCGCCAAATCTGCGGCCGAACTTTCGGAGCAGGCGGAAGCTGCTGTTCGCTCGCTACAGCCGGAGATCGACCAGCTTGAAACTCTGAACAGCAAGATCCTGTTGTTGCAGAAGACCCAGAGCGACCTGGACGCGATCGCCGGCCTCTCGGCGCAGGCGCGCAAGCAATACACCGACGCCTTGGCTTCGGCTCGTGGCGCGGTCGAAACCTTCATGTCGGCCGAGGATAAGGCGCGCGCCTCCGAGGCCCTAACGATCCGCTCGATCGAAGCCCGCACCGTCGCGCAAAAGGCCTCGATCGCGGCCGAGCGCGAACGGATCGCGCTCGCCGGCCGGGCCGACGTAACGCCGGCCCAGCGCGCCGCTGCGATCAAGAGCGCCAGCGACGCCGTCCTGGCGCAGTCGACCCGCGACAGCCAGGACCGCCTGCGGGACAGCACCGATGCCAACGCCTCCGCCGGCCTGTTGAGCTACCCGCGCCAGCGCGCCGAGCTGGAGGCGCGCTACCGCAAGCTCTTCAAGGAAAACGAGGGCAACCTCCCGGCGATCGCCAACCTCCAGAAGTCGCAGACGCTGGACGCCCAGGCCATCGACAAGGAAGCGATCGGCGGCCCGCTCCGCGACGCCAACCGCTCGCTCACCGAACAGATCGGCGCGCTGAAGCTCCAGCAGGACGCCTTCGGCGCCTCGACGGAGGCGGCGACCCGGATGGCCGAGGCCCAGCGCCTCTCCAACACCTATGCGGCGGCGGGCATCCCGATCACGGCCGAGATCAAGCGCGGGATCGACGCCTACGCGGCCTCGGCCGGCAAGGTCGCCGCCGCGCAGGAAGATCTGACGCGCAAGCAACGCGAGATCGTCGGCGGGATGGACGATTTCCGGTCGGGCTCGCGGAGCACGCTCACCGGGATCTTCTCCGATGTCAGCCAGGGCAAGAGCCCGGTCGCCGGCATCAGCAGCTCGCTCAACGGCGTCGCCTCGCGACTGTTCGAGCGCAGTGTCGCGACCCCGCTCGTGAACGGCGCACTCGGCCTGGACGGCAAGGCCGGCGGCGGGATCTTCGGCGACGCCCTCTCCGGGATCTTCGGCAAGGCGCAGACCGTCTCGACGGCGCAGATCAGCGCCGGCGTGGTCAACCTCAGCGGATCGGTCTCGGGCATTCCCGGCCTCGGCGGCACGGCGGCGAACAGCAACGTGCCAGGCGCCGCGAGCGCCGCGGCCGGGCTCACCGGCACCGGCGACGCCGACATGGATCGCTACGCCAAGGCGATCCGCAAGATCGAGAGCGGCAGCGCGGCCGGCGATTACAGCGCGCTCGGCACCATCACGAAGTCGGGCGACCGGGCCTATGGCGCCTACCAGGTGATGGGAAACAACATCCCGTCTTGGACGCAAAAGGCGCTCGGGAAGACGCTGACCAAGGAAGAGTTCCTGGCCGATAAGGGTGCTCAGGACGCCGTCTTCCGTGATCAGTTCGGTGCGAGCGTCAAGAAATACGGCAATGCCGACGACGCCGCGAGCGTGTGGCTGAGTGGCAAGCCCCTGGCCACCGCCGGCAACGTCCGAGACGCGAACGGCACCAGCCCGACGGATTACGTCTCCGGCTTCCGCAAGGCTCTGCCGCCGGCGACGACGGCCGCGGACACCGCCGCGCCGGCCATCACCAAGCTCGACGCCTCGCTGAAGTCGGTCGAAACGACGGCCGGCACCGCGACGCAGGGCGTCTCCGGCCTGACCTCCGACCTCGGCGCGCTGCCGGGCACGCTGACCCAGACGAGCCAGGGCGTCACCCAGCTCACGTCGTCGCTCGGATCGAACGGCGGCGGCCTGATGGGCGTGCTGTCGAACCTGTTCGGCGGCGGCGCCAGCGCCGGCACCGCGACGGCCGTCACGGCGGCCACCGGCGGCCACATCCGTGGGCCGGGTACCAGCACCTCGGACAGCATCGTCGCCCGCCTGTCCGACGGCGAGTTCGTCGTGAACGCGGCCGCCACTCGCCAGAACCTGTCGCTGCTCCACGCGATCAACGACAACCGGATGCCGGCCTTCGCCGAGGGCGGCCCGGTCGGACAGATGCGGGCGGCCGGCGGCGGCGGCCCGCATC
>NZ_VRVH01000402.1:0-3316 GCF_008040095.1 Methylobacterium sp. WL6
AAGTATGAATCACCTTCCCATAAGCATCCAGCACGCTCTCGTGCATCATCTCGGATAGCGTCGGGTGCGGGAAGACCGTGTGCATCAGGTCTTCCTCGGTGGTCTCGAGGTTCATGGCGACGACGTAGCCCTGGATCAGCTCGGTCACCTCGGCGCCGACCATGTGGGCGCCGAGCAGCTGGCCGGTGTTGGCGTCGAACACCGTCTTGATCAGCCCGTCCGGCTCGCCGAGCGCGATCGCCTTGCCGTTGCCGGCGAAGGGGAAGCGGCCGACCTTGATCGCAAAACCCTGCTCCTTGGCCTTGGCTTCGGTGAGGCCGACGGAGGCAATCTGCGGCTGGCAGTAGGTGCAGCCGGGGATTTTTGCCTTGTCCATCGGGTGGGTGGGCAGGCCCTTGATCGTCTCGATGCAGATCACGCCCTCGTGCTCGGCCTTGTGGGCGAGCATCGGCGGGCCGGCGACGTCGCCGATGGCGTAGAGGCCGGGCACGTTGGTGCGGCCGAGCCCGTCGGTGACGACGATGCCGCGCTCGATCTTGACCCCGAGCTTCTCCAGCCCGATCCCCTCGATGTTGCCGACGACGCCCACCGCCGAGATCAGCTTCTCCGCCGTCAGCGTCTGCACCTTGCCGTCGGCGGCCTCGATGGTGGCGGTGATCGAATCCGCGCCCTTCTCGACCTTGGTCACCTTGGCGCCGGTCAGGATCTTGATGCCCTGCTTCTCGAAGCGCTTGCGGGCGATGGCGGCGATCTCCGGATCCTCCACCGGCAGGATCTGCGGCAGCAGCTCCACCACCGTCACCTCGGCGCCCATGGTGCGGTAGAACGAGGCGAACTCGATGCCGATCGCGCCCGAGCCCATCACCAGGAGCGACTTCGGCATCGTCTCCGGCACCATCGCCTCGTAGTAGGTCCAGATCAGCTTCTTGTCGGGCTCGATGCCGGGGATCGCGCGCGGGCGCGCGCCGGTGGCGACGATGATGTGCTTGGCCGAATACGTCCCGGCCGCGAGCGCGCCCTTCGGCGCCGGCGCGCGGGCGGTCTCCTTGACCGTCACCTGCCCCGTGCCGTTGCCCTTGGCGACGCTGTCGACCGTGGCCTCGCCCCAGATCACGTCGACCTTGTTCTTCTTCAGGAGGTGGCCGACGCCGCCGTTCAGCTTCGACGAGACGCCGCGCGAGCGCTTCACGATCGCGCCCGTGTCGAACGAGACCTCCTTGGCGGAGAGCCCGTAATCGGAGGCGTGCTGCATGTAGTGGTAGATCTCGGCCGAGCGCAGCAGCGCCTTGGTCGGAATGCAGCCCCAGTTCAGGCAGATGCCGCCGAGGTGCTCCCGGTCCACCACCGCGGTCTTGAACCCGAGCTGCGCCGCACGGATGGCGGTGACGTAGCCGCCGGGGCCGGCGCCGATGATGAGCACGTCGTAGCTGTCGGCCATGAGGGTCTGGTCTCTTCCCTGGAGCGTCTCGGAGGCGAGCGTAGACGAGGACGGCGCGGGCGCCAACGCGCGTCGCGTGCGGGCGGGTTACATCGCTCGCGCGTTCCTCCCCCGCTCAAGGGGGAAGGAAGACTGGCCCCCTACCCCGCCGCCCGCGACCCGCGCCACAGCCGCCACAGGCGGCGCCAGCGGGCGGTCTCGATCGGGGTGTTGAGCGGGTCGTAGCCCGAGCGCTCCATCGCGGCGAGGTAGCCGTCGACCAGGGCGAGCGGCAGGAAGGCGGCGCGCGCGGCCGGCGCGATCGTGCTCGGCAAGACCAACGTGCCGGAGCTCGCCGGCGCGCTGGAGACCGACAACCTCGTCTACGGCCGTACCAACAACCCCTACGACCTCGCCCGGACGCCGGGCGGCAGCAGCGGCGGCGAGGCGGCGATCGTCGCGGCCGGCGGCTCGCCCCTCGGCCTCGGCACCGATGCCGGCGGCAGCATCCGCGTCCCGGCGCATTATTGCGGGCTGGCCGCGCTCAAGCCGACCTCGGGCCGCATCCCGCGCACCGGGCAGTTTCCCCGGCCGATGGGTGCGCGCAACAGCGTGTTCCACGTCAGCCTGATCGCCCGCCGCGTCGACGACCTCGCCCTCGCGCTGCCCATCGTCGCCGGGCCGGATTTTCGCGACTACACCATCGTCGACATGCCGTTGCGCGATCCGGACGCCGTCGGCCTGCGCGGGCTGAAGCTCGCCTTCTTCGACGACGACGGCGCATCGGCCCCGACGCCGGAGATCGCGGCGGCCGTGCGCGCGGCGGCGAGGGCGTTCGCGGAGGCCGGCCTGACGGTCGAGGAGCGCCGCCTGCCGGAGGCCGAGACGGCGGCGGCGGTCTACTACGACATGACCCGCGGCGACGGGGGCGCCGGCACCCGGGCCTTCCTGCGCTCGATCGGGACCGAGCGGATCTCGCCGCTGTTCGAGCAGTCGCTCGGCACGCGCGCGGCGCCGGCCATGGCCGGCATCACCGAGGCGCTGGCGGCGTTCGCCCGCTGGGACGCGTTCCGCAACGCGCAGCTCGCCTTCCTGCAGGGCTACGACGCGGTGCTGTCGCCGGTGGCGCCCTACGTCGCGCCGGCGCACGGCACCAGCTTCGATCCGGCGCTGCAGCGCGGGGTCGGCTACGCCCAGAACCACAACCTCACCGGCTGGCCGGCGGTGGCGGTCCGCGTCGGCACCTCGCCCGAGGGGATGCCGATCGGGGTGCAGGTGGCGGCCCACCCGTGGCGCGAGGACGTCGCCCTCGCCCTCGGCCGTCATCTCGAGGCGAGCTTCGGGGGCTTCGCCCCGCCCGCGATCTGACCGGTCGTCCCTACGCGCCCGGCGCCCAGTCGATCGTCGGGCGCTGCGCCAGGATACGGTCGAAGTAGTTGGCCACCGCCTGCGCCCCGTCCGCATGCATCATCGCCACCGGGTGGGCGAGGTAGGCGCGGGCCAGCTCCAGCGGCATCTCGCCGGCCTTCAGCGCGTTGAGCACCGCATCGATGAAGGCGTCGTTGGCCTCGTTGAAATCGCTCGACAGCTTCTTGCGGTCGTTCAGGGCCTGGATCGCCATCGCGCATGCTCCGTGCCGCCCCCGCGGCGACGCGGTTCTACGGATGGAGGGGCCGATCGTTCCCGAAGAGGGCGCACCCGTCTCAGGATCGCTGGAGGGCCTTTCGGGCGGCCTGTCGTGGTTCTGTCGTCAAAATCGGAGAAAGTTCCGTTTTGGCTGTTGACGGGCTGCTGGGTGGTCCGTATACCCCTGTTCATCGAGACGGGGCGGCGGCGACGCGGTTCTGGACTTGGTCCACCGACATGACGAGCGATAGGGCAGCTGGCGGGAGCCGGGTG
>NZ_VRVH01000403.1:0-3294 GCF_008040095.1 Methylobacterium sp. WL6
CGTGGTAGAGCCACAGCACCACCACCGCGCCGACGACGGCGACGAGCAGGCTGTAGAGGTTCACCCCGGAGACGCCGGGCTGGCCGAACTGGTTGAACAGGAAGCCGCCGACGACGGCGCCGACGACACCGAGTAGGATATCGACGACGAGCCCCTGGCCGGTGTTGTTGACGATCTTGCTGCCGATGAAGCCGACGATCAGGCCGAGCACGATCCAGGCGAGGAGGGACATGGTGCAGTTCCACTTCATGCAGTTGGGTCGGGAGGCCTGCCTCTGCAGACGTGCTGACGGTGTGCAGAGGCTGAGTGCAGCCTGCGCGCCTACTCGCCGCCCCAGCATCACCTGTGGGTCGAGCGCTTCGATCTTGCCTTGGGGGTCGACGACGTGTGTGCAGCTTCGATGGCGGCGATCTCAGCGGCAGCTTCCGCCTGGATCGCGTGGTCGCCCTCGATGATGCCGATGGCTTCCTTGATCAGTGCCCGGATATGGTCGGGAGAGAGCACCTTCCGACGCCCGGCCACGCGGATCTCCTCATATCAACCCAGGGGGATGATCTTCCGAGATGCTCGCTCGAGCAGAGCTACCACTGCTTAATAAGGTATTCTACTCGAAGTTCCAACGATTTACATAAAGTACATTTGTACCAAATCGACTTGGTAGTTCCGTCACGGTTTTCCCCCGCTTCAGCGTAGGTGCCGGGTGTTTGGCCCGATCCCACGCTCCTGCGCCCACACCACGACGGCGCTGCGGCGGTTGACCCCGAGCTTGCGATAGAGCGCCGAGACGTGATTGCGCACCGTGTTCGGCGACAGCTTCAGCTCGGCTCCGATCTCCTGGTCGGTGGCGCCCTGACAGATCCGCGTGAGCATGTCCTGCTCGCGGATCGTCAGGTTCTCGACCGTGACCGATGGCCGGCTGGAGCGGGCCGGGTTGCGCAAGGTCGCCAGCTTGTCGATCACCCCATGGCTGAACCACGACGCGTCCGCCATCACCGCCTCAATCGCGGTGATCAGTTCGCGTTCCGAGCGCTTGCGGGCGGTAATGTCCTGCAGGACGCACAGCACGCAGGCCTCACCGTTGATGATCACCTTCTCGGCTGAGATGAGACAGTCGATCTCGGCGCCTGCCGCATTCTGTAACGCGGCCTCGAAGCCTTGGATGCTGCCGAGCCTCTTGAGATCGCGGGAGAACTTGCGCTGCTCGGCGCGGTCGACCCAGAGCGCGAGATCGGCGAGCGACCGTCCGCCCAAAGCCTCAGGGGCGTATCCGAACGCGGTCACGAAGGCTTGGTTGACGCTGGTGATCTCCAACCCGTCCGCGCTCATCAGCGCGCCTGGCACGGGCGAGAGGTCGAACGCCTTGGCGAAGCGCTCCTCGCTGTGTCGCAGCGCCATCTCGGCCTTCCGGCGATCCTCGAGATCCGCGAAGGTGAACAGCATGCACGGCTCGACGCCGCCCGGGCCCGGCATCTCGATGGCGTGCCCGGCCACGATCACGTAGCGCCCCCTCCCGCAAGGCGTGGCGAGTTGTGCTTCCATCTGCGGGATGGTGTGACCCGCGTGCAAGCGATGGATCGCCATCTCGCGCCGCTCGGCCTCGCGCAGCAGATCGATCTCGCAGAAGGTCCGCCCGAGTACGTCGTCACGATGGTACCCGGTCAGGTCGAGGAAGCCGCGGTTGACCCGCACGAAGCGCAGATCGGCAATTCGGCAGATGATCGCCGGGGCCGGGTTGGCGTTGAACATGCGCTCGAACCGGGCTTCGGCCTGATAGCGTTCACTTACATCCTGCATCACCAGGGCAAGGCCGCTCGGCGTGCCATTCGCATCGGTGGTCACCAAGCTACGAATGCGGTGCATCCACCTGTGTGACGGATCCCGGGTCGGGACCAATTCGACGACGATATCCCGGAACACCTCGCCGGCGAGTACCCGATCGAGGGGGTGCTGAAGCGGGCCGATCTCCCGGTGATTGCGGTAGTGCAGCGTGAAGTTCGCACGGTACTCCGACACGGTGGCGCCGAGATCGCTCGCGTCCGCAACGCCATGCATCATCACGGCGGCGGCATTCGCGTAGGCGATGGTCTGATCCGGCTCGATCAGGATCACACCTTCGGACAGGCCGGCCACGATCTGCCGCATCTGCATGTGGCCGGCCTCATCGATCATCGGCGTATCTCCTCACCGAACACCAACGTTCGAATACGCGAAAATACGTTATGCAAAAAGTCAGTGTCAGGAAAACGGTTCGATTCCTGACATAGCAGCGGATAGGACATATGTCTGAGTTCAGTGGTGACATCTTGCAGCCCACGCTCCAGGGCATGAAGACCATCGTGCGCCTCAGCGAGCCGGTGACGCACGCGTCTGGTAGTTATTCTCTAGGGAGAGACACTCCCGGGTCACCGATGCGGTTCCTACGGGTTGGAATGAGGAACCTGAGGGCCGGGTGGAATGGTTCCGGTTGTTGGTCGCACCCGCGGCCAGGGTATCAAGGGATGAGCAATGTTCCGGAATGGAAGAGACGATCAAAACCTTCACCGTGTGGCTCGCCGTCGGCACGGAGGCCGCAGCGGCCCTGATCATCGGGTTTGCGACGCTGGAGGCTACTGTCTTCGCCCTCCTACTGTTTTTGCCTGCTTCGTTGCGTCGTTCGGATGATGATGGACCGCAGGCAGCCAAGGAACAGGTGCGGCTGAGGCTCGGTCGCTGGCTTGCCGTGGCGCTGGAGTTCGAGCTTGGCGCCGACATCCTGCGCACGGCCGTAGCACCGACCTGGTCCGAGATCGGCCAACTCGCGGCCATCGCGGCGATCCGAACGCTGCTGAACTACTTCCTGCAGCAGGAGATCGACAAGGCCGAGGAGCGGTCGCACCAAGCGCCTGGATCAAGTTCGCCGATGGCAGATCAGCCATGAGATCGCACGGAGACTTGAGCGGTGCCTCTCATCGACCAGTGGATACGTGCTCTTGCCGCGCTCATCGAATTTGGCGGTAGCCTTCTCGTCGTGTTCGGTTGCGTTCGCGGCGCACTGGAACTCGTGCGAGCGCGCGGTAGCCATCATGGTATCGTTGCGGCGCGCCTCGCCGTCGCCGATGGCATCGTGGCTGCGCTTGGATTCAAGACAGCGGCTACCCTGCTGAAGACCATCGAACTCCGTAGCTGGAACGCCATCCTGATTTTCGTGGCGGTTTTTGCCATTCGCACAATTGTCAAGCAGGCACTTGCCTATGAAGAGACGTCACTTAAGCGTCCCTCGCGCAGCACAAAGTAATTTATGGTAGTGCGTTATAT
>NZ_VRVH01000404.1:0-3285 GCF_008040095.1 Methylobacterium sp. WL6
GCGCCGCGGCGGCCGCACCGGACGTGGCACCGGCGATCTCGCTGCTGCGCCCGCCGATCGGGACGCCGCACCTCGCGATCCCGCGCGGGCGAAAAGTCCCGATCGAGACCGAGGCGCTGCCGGATTTCGAGATCGATCCCGCGATCGAGGCCTTCGTCGAGGCGAAGGCGGCCTATCGCCGGCGCACCACCGTGACGGCGGAGACGATGACCGCCTTCCTCGACCGCCACCTCGGGCCCGACGGCACCATGCGCGGCTCGGCGATCGCGGTCGCCGACGTCGACGCCTTCGTCGTGTTCCAGCGCCTGCGCGAGATCGACGTGCTGTTCGAGGGCGCGCTCGGCACGCGCTACACGATCGCCCGCGTGGAGGGCCGGCTCGCGAACGGCTGGCTCGACTGCCCGGACTTCGTCATCCGCCGCATCTCGGGCGACCGGCATGCTTGAGCCGTTCCGCACCATCGTCGACGGCGAGGAGCCGCCCCCGCCCGGCGCCCGCGCGCCCGACGTGGAGGAGCTGACCCGCGCGCTCGCGGTGCTGCTGAAGGGCCAGGTGATCTACGCGAACACCCCCGGCATCGGCCGCAGCTACGAGCTCGCGCGCCACTACGCCCCATTCTTCACCGACTACTTCGCCTGCCTCGGCTACGCGCTGACCGTGTCGCACCGCGATCAGATGGTCTCGCTCACGCTGGCCCAGGACGGCCCGCGTCACGACATCGTCGCCGAGCGCCTGCGCAAGGACGAGACCCTGGTGCTGCTGGCGCTCCGCCTGATCTACGAGGAAGGCTTGCGCGATCACCGCGTCTCCACCGACGGGCTCGTCGAGTGCACCACCGACGACGTCACCGAGCGCATCCGCACCGCCGCCCGCAGCGATCCGCCCGAGGAGACGCGGCTGATCGAGATCCTGCGCCTGATCGCCCGCCGCGGCGGCCTGCGGCTCGGCGAGCGCGACAGGGCTGAGCGCGTCACCCCGGTGAGCGTGCTGCCCGGCATCCTGGTGCTCGCCTCGGACGCGTGGCTCGACCGCCTGCGGGCGTGGTCCGAGGCGGCCGAGGGCTGAGTCAGGGCTTCGCCGCCCGTGGCGCGGGCAGCAGCGTGCGCAAAGCCTCGAAATAGCGCCGACCGAGGATGCGCTGCGAGGCCGCGTCGAAATGGATCTTGTCGCCGGGGTTTCCGGTCAGCCCGTCGGCCGAGACGTCGACCGTCCGCGGCACCGTGTCGGCGAGGTGCGCGAGCGCGTCGAGGATCGCGGTCTGCGCGGGCGTCGGCTTCACCCATTCCGGCTCGAAGCCCCCCGTCACGAACGGCGCGTTCCACGCGCCGCCGATGCGGGCGCGGAACGCGGCGACGGTGCGCGTGAGCCGCGCGGCGTAGTCCGAGCCGGACAGCGCGCCGACGTCGGCCTCGCCCTGGTGCCAGAGGATCGCGGCGAGGCAGGCGTTCGGCGCGGCGGCGAGCGCCGCGCTGGTGCGCTTCACCGCGGCCTCGAACAGGTCGTCGCCGGGGTTCCAGCGGCCGTTGGCGAAGCCGGTGCCGCCGACGGCCGCGGGCACGAGCAGGATCCGGCGGCCCGGCGGCCGCACGGCGATGTAGGCGCGGGCGAAGCTCAAGCCGAGGCCGACCCGCCCCGCGGCGGCCCCCGGATGCAGGAGCGGATCGATCGCGGCCACGATCCGGCCACGGCCGCCGGCCTGGCTCCACTGCCCGATGCGCGGATCGGGCGTCCCGTCGAGCGCGGCGTCGAAGCCCAGGCCGAACCCGACCATGTTCGACTGCCCGGCGAGCAGCACCACGTCGGTGCCCCGCCCCCGATCGGTCGGCCTGCAGACCCCCGCCGTCGCGGGCGACGCCAGCGCGAGGCCGACGAGGGCCGAAACGCCGAGCCTCCTTGCCCGGCGAGAACCCGTGCGCTGCGTTCTCAAGATCATGGCTGCCGTGCCCGCGCCCCCGGGATCGAGGGGCTTCCGGCCCCGCTCTACACCGAAAACCCGTGGCGCCGCCGCCGTCCGTGCTCTGCGCGCCCTTGCGTCTGCCCGCGCGGTTGGCCAACTGGGCGCCCCCGCCTCACCCGGATCGGACCCGCCCCCGGTGTACCGCCTCACCGACATCGCCCTTTCGAACTGGTACCTCATCCGGCGCGAGCAGATTCGGATTCGGGGCGCGGCGGCGCTCGTCGGGCCGACGGGGGCCGGCAAGTCGACGATCTTCGATGCGGTCGGCACCGTGCTGGCCGGCAACAACGCCAGCCGGCTGGCGCTGAACGCCTCGGCCTCGGGCCGCAGCGCACGCACCGTGCGCGACTACTGCCTCGGCTGGATCAGCGACCCGGCCGAGGGCGGGCGCCCGACGCGCGAGGCCTGCGAGACCGTCATCGCCCTGGTGTTCGAGAACGCCGAGAGCGGGCGCACGGTCTCCTTCGGGCTGGCGCTCGCCGCGCGGGCGACCGACCAGAAGGAGGAGGTGCTCTCCCGCTTC
The DNA here is from genome assembly GCF_008040095.1 of Methylobacterium sp. WL6. Lineage (NCBI taxonomy): Bacteria > Pseudomonadati > Pseudomonadota > Alphaproteobacteria > Hyphomicrobiales > Methylobacteriaceae > Methylobacterium > Methylobacterium sp. WL6. The sequence goes on from NZ_VRVH01000404.1 coordinate 2,481, forward strand.
ATCGCCACCGGGCACCGCTTCGAGATCGGCGACTACCTGCGCACCAATGCCGAGGGCAGCTTCACCGCGCCGTGGACCGAGATCGCCAAGGACCTGCGGCTGCGGGCCGAGCGCTTCGAGGAGTTCCGCTCCTCCGGCGAGCGCTTCACGGCGGAAGTGCTGGCGACCCTGCGCGAGGGTGCGCCGGCGCCGGACCCGCGCCACTTCCTGCGCACCTTCTCGAACGCGGTCGCGTTCAAGCCGATCTTCGATTCGAGCGCCTTCGTGCGCAGCTTCGTCCTCGACCCCGAGCCGCTCGACGTCGCCCGCGTCCGGCAATCGGTCGAGAATTGGCGCCGGCTGCTGGAGACGATCGAGGAGCTGGAGGTCAAGCTCGCGCGGCTGAAGCGTCTCGCCGGGCGCTACGAATCCTGGGCCGACGCGGTGCTCGCCTCCGGCATCCACGAGGCCCGGGCGGCCAGCGCCGAGCTGCGCCGCCGCTGCCACGATCTCGTGGCGGTGCGGGCCAAGCTCCGCGCCGGCGCCGAGCCGCTGCGGATCGCCCGCGAGAGCGTCGCCACGAGCCGCGGCTTCGTGCGCGACATCGACGGGGAGATCGCCGAGAAGAAGGCCCTCGTCGTCGGCGGCGCCACGGACGGGCGCCTGGCCGCCTCGACCATCGGCCTGTCGATGCTGGAGCGCGACCGGCGGGACCTGGCGGCCCGGGTCGCCGACCTCGTCGGCCTCGTCGGGCAGATGGGCAAGCTCCAGGCGGTCGCGCCGGTGCTGCGCCAGGTGGCGCCGCAGGCCGCGCGGCTCGCCGAGG
>NZ_VRVH01000405.1:0-3283 GCF_008040095.1 Methylobacterium sp. WL6
GCGCTGCACCGCGGCGCCGGCCCGCGCCGCCTCGCTCTCCGCTTCGAGGGTGCGGGCGTGGATCAGGTTGTCCTTGAACACCTGGATCGCGGCGGCGATCGCGCCGACCTCGTCGCGGCGCCCCCGGCCGGGCACCGCCACGGTGGCGTCGCCCCCGGCGATCCGCCCCATCGCGGCGATGATGCGGTCGAGCGGCCGGGCGATGCCGCGCATCACGAAGGCGATGCCGCAGAGCGCGCAGAGCAGGGCGCCGGCGCAGACCGCCACCGTGAGCCGCAGGGCGGAGTCGTAGCTGAGGGCGGCGTCGGCGGAGGCGGCGTCGCCGCCCCGGTCGTTCAGGGCGGAATCCGCGTCGAGCACCTTCAAGGCCGCGTCCAACGGCATCCGCGAGCGGTCGAAGGCGGCGACCATGCGTGCCCTGTCGCCGTCCCGCGCGGCGGGGACGAGCTGGCTGCGCAGGTCGAGATAGGCGGCCCACTGCCCCTTGAAGCCGTCCCACAGGGCGGCCTCCTCCGGGCTCGAGATCAGCGGCTCGTAGGACGTCACGGCCTTCGCGATCGCCGCGAGGCGGGTGGCGCCGACCGCGTCGAGCTCCGCCGGCGGCTCGGCCGCCAGGACGTAGCGCGCGTCGACGAGGCGGAGGCGGGCGGTGGCGTATTTCAATTCGCCGATCCAGCGCACGCTCGGCAGCCAGTTCGTCGCGATCTCGGTCGCGCTGGCGTTGACGGCGCGCAGCTTGGAGGCGGCGAACAGGCCCTGCCCGGCGATGCCGACGGTGAGGATGCCGATGACGCCGATCAGCGCGGCCTTGATGGTCAACCGCATGATGGGACGGTCCTCGGATTGTGCGACTCAGGTCATCCTAATGCGAAGGACTTAAATGACGCTGAATTCGAGCACGCGCAGGTGTTTGTCCTCGCTTCCTGGAAGATCTAAATTCAGGAGTGAAATAGAGGACGATAGCTCAACTGCTGGTGTGCAATTTTCCGGGCTGCAAGAATGCCGCGATCGCGACCGCCGCGATCGCGGCCGCCGCCCATCTCAGGCGCGTCGCAGGCGCAGCCCGAACAGGTGGAGCAGGCCCGCGAGCAGGCCGCCGTAGATCGCCGCGCCGACGATCCCGAGGAGCGCCAGCACCGCGATCTCGCGGCCGCGCGGCAGGGCGGGCACGACGGATTCCGCCAGCGGCAGGCCGTAGACCGCCACCAACGCCAGGCCGGCGCAGGCGAGCGCGACGCCGAGCACCGTGAGGCCGAGCGTGCGCCCTGGCGCGGTCCAGCCGCGGCGCCAGGCGAGGGCGACGAGCAGCGCGAGGTTGACCCACTGGCTGATCGCGGTGGCGAGCGCGAGCCCGGCGACGCCGTAGGGGCCGGTGAGCCAGAGCTTGAGCACGACGTTGACGGCGATGGCGGTGAGCGAGGCCCAGAGCGGCGTCCGCGTGTCCTGCCGGCTGTAGAAGCTCGCCACCGCCGAGCGCACCAGCACCACCGCCGGCAGCGCCAGCCCGTAGGCGGCCAGCACCGAGGCGGCCCGCGCGGCATCCTCGGCCGAGAAGGCGCCGCGCTGGAACAGGGCGGCCATGGTCAGGCCGGGCAGCGTCAGGAAGGCCACCGTGAACGGGGCCGAGAGCGCGAGCGAGAACCCGGCGGCGCGGTTCTGGGCGGCGTGCGCCCCGGCGACGTCGCCGGCCGCGATCCGCCGGCTCATCTCCGGCAGCAGCACCGTGCCGGCGGCGATGGCGATGACGCCGAAGGGCAGCTGGTAGAGCCGGTCGGCGTACCACAGGGCCGAGACCGCGCCGGTCGGCAGCCAGCTCGCGATGATGGTGTCGGCAAACGTCGCGATCTGGAACCCGGCCGCGCCGATCACCGCCGGCCCGAGCACGGTGAAGAACCGGCGCATCGCCGGATCGCGGACGGCCGGCGCGGTGAGCCGCGGCGCGACGCCGGCCCGCCGGCAGGCCCACCACAGCAGCCCGAACTGCAGCACGCCCGAGACCGCGACGCCCCAGGCGGCGGCGTGCGCCGCGTCGGGGAACAGGAAGGCCAGCGCGAACGCCGCCAGCATCGCGAGGTTCAGCAGCACCGGCGCGCCCGCCGCCACGGCGAAGCGGCGCTGCGCGTTGAGCACGCCGGAGAGCAGCGTCACCAGCGTCATGAACAGCAGGTAGGGGAAGGTGATGCGGGTGAGCGCCACCGCGAGGTCGAAGCGCTGCGGATCCTGCGAGAAGCCCGGCGCCAGCGCCCGCACCACCCACGGCATCAGCGGCAGCGCGAGCGCCAGCAGCGCGATCTGCACCGCCAGCATCAGCGTGAAGATCCGGTCGGCGAAGCGCTGCGCCGCGCCGTCCGCGCCGGCCTCCGACAGCCCGGCATAGGCCGGCACGAAGGCGGTGTTGAACGCGCCCTCGCCGAAGATCGCGCGGAAATGGTTCGGCAGGCGGAAGGCGACGACGAAGGCATCGGCCATCGGCCCGGCCCCCATCACCGCCGCCATCACCACGTCGCGGCCGAAGCCCGTGACCCGCGACACCAGCGTCCAGCCCCCGACGGAGAGGATCGCGCGGATCACCGGTTCGTCCCGAATGCGAGTGCCGTCACGCCGCCCACCGTTGCTGAAGCCCGGCGGAGGCTTACGGTCGCGGCCGCCGGCAACGCAAGCGTGCGGCCGCTAGGGCCCCGTCACGCCAGGGTCTCGCCGCGGATCGGCAGGCGGCGGTGGCGCTGGCCGGTGGCGTGGTAGACCGCGTTGGCGATCGCCGCGTTGACGCCGATGATGCCGAGCTCGCCCAAGCCTTTCAGGCCGAGCGGGTTCACCTTCCGGTCCTCGTCGGGGACGAACAGGACCTCGATCTCGGGCGTGTCGGCCGCGGTGGGGACGAGGTATTCGGCGAGATCCGCGTTGCGGTAGTGGCCCCGGTCGAGCACCGTCTCCTCCAGCAGCGCCGAGCCGAGGCCCCAGATCATGCCGCCGGCGAGCTGGCTGCGGGCGGTCAGCGGGTTGAGGATGCGCCCGGCCGCGAACGCCCCGAGCAGGCGCGAAACCCGGATCTCCCCGGTCTCGGCGTGGACGCGGACCTCGGCGAACTGCGCGCCGAAGGCCCAGGACAGGCGCTCGCCGTCGCTGCTGAGGGTGATGTGGCCGGCCCGCAGCGCGTCGAGGCTCTTCGCGCCGCCGCCCTCGGGGACGAACTCGGCCAAGGTCTCGATCCCGGCGGGGTCGAGCCGGGCGACCGCCTCGTCGAGCGCCACGCCGCCGCCGTCGGCCCGCGCCAGCCGTCGGC
>NZ_VRVH01000406.1:0-3275 GCF_008040095.1 Methylobacterium sp. WL6
GCGCGGTCGCGCGGGCGGCCCCGGGCGAGGGCGAGGCGGAAGCGGTCCTCCGCCTCGAGCGCCGGCCAGACCGCGACGAGGTCGTCGAGGTCGCCCTCCAGGCGCAGGGCCGCCCAGGGAAACGGCTGCGCGTCGTCGCGGGTCTCGTGGATCAGGCGATCCAGCCGCTCGGTGGTCTCGCGGCGGGCGAGCGCGACGGCGACGCCGAGCTCGGCGACCTCGCGCTCGATCGCGTCGAGCCAGCGGCCGTCGTTCGGGCGCTCCTCCAGCAGGCGGTTGCGCGAGCGCAGCGCCCGCTCCATCGCCGAGACGCGGGCGCCGTGGCCGGAATCGACCGCGAGCACGAGCCGGTCGAGGAAGCGGCGGCGGTCGCCGCCCGGCCCGCGGAACAGCCCGTCGAGGTCCGGCGTCAGCCAGACCACGCGCAGGAACTCCGAGAAGGCGACCGGGGAGGGCGCGCCGGCCCCGTCGATCCGGCAGAGCCGGCTGATGCGCCCGTCGAAGCCCGGCGGCTCGCATCCGGTCCCGAGGCGGTGCTCCGCCCCGTCGCGCGCCAGCGTCACCGAGACGGCGAACCCGCCGGGGCCGTCCTTGCGCGCCATCGCCGAGAACTCGGCCCGCCGCAGGCCGCGGCCGGGCGCGAACAGCGAGATCGCCTCCAGGATGTTGGTCTTGCCCGCCCCGTTCTCGCCGACGAGCGCGACGAAGCGGTCCGACAGCGGCAGGTCGAGATCGGCGTGGTTGCGGAAGTCGCGGGCGGTCAGGCGGGTGAGGCGCTGCGCATCCGCATCATCCGTCTCGTTCGATGCCCCACCCGAGTGCGAAACCGGTGCCTCGCTCACACCCGCATCGGCATCAGCACGTACAGCGCCGAGGCGCCCTCGCGGTCCTGGATCAGGGTCGGGGAGCCCGGGTCGGCGAGCTTGAACAGGGCGGTGTCGCCCTCGAGCTGGCCGGTGATGTCGAGGAGGTAGCGGGCGTTGAAGCCGATATCGAGGCCGGCGGCCTCGTAGTCGACGTCGAGCTCCTCCGTCGCGCTGCCCGAATCCGGGTTGTTGACCGAGAGCGAGAGGCGGCCCTCCTGCAGGCCGAGCTTCACCGCCCGGCCGCGCTCGGACGAGATCGTCGAGACCCGGTCCACCGCCCGCGCGAAGGATTCGCGCTCGACGGTGAGGCGCTTGTCGTTTCCGGCCGGGATGACGCGCTGGTAGTCGGGGAAGGTGCCGTCGATCAGCTTGGAGATCAGCGTCACGCCGGAGGCGAAGCGCAGGCGGATCTTGGCGGGCGAGAGGTCGATGGCGACGCTGTCGCCGCCGTCGTCGACGAGCTTCTGGATCTCGGCGACCGCCTTGCGCGGCACGATGATGCCCGGCATGCCGGCGCTGCCCTCCGGCGCGTCGATCTCGACGCGGGCGAGCCGGTGACCGTCGGTGGCGACCGCGCGCAGCTTCAGCCCCTCCGCCTCGATGGTGTGGAGATAGATGCCGTTGAGGTAGTAGCGCGTCTCCTCGGTCGAGATCGCGAACTGGGTCTTCTCGATCAGGCGCTTGAGGTCGGCGGCCGCGATGCCGAAGCTGTGCGGCAGCTCGCCCGCGGCGAGATCCGGGAAGTCGCCTTCCGGCAGGGCGCCGAGCGCGAAGCGCGAGCGGCCGGAGCGGATCGTCATCTGGCCGGACTCGCCGCCGGTCTCGAGCGAGACCTGCGCGCCCTCGGGGAGCTTGCGTACGATGTCGTAGATCACGTGGGCCGGCACGGTGGTGGCACCCGGATCCGAGACGTCGGCCGGCACGGTCTCGGTCACCTCGATGTCGAGGTCGGTCGCCCGCAGCTGAAGGCCGCCGTCGGTGGCACGCAGCAGCACGTTCGACAGGATCGGGATCGTGTTGCGCCGCTCCACGACGCGGTGCACGTGGCCGAGCGACCGTAGGAGGGCCGCACGCTCGACAGTGACTCTCATCGCAGTACTCTGAATGCTCGAAGGACCGTGCTCGAACGCCGCCGCGGCCGGCGGGTTCGGAGTTTGGCCGTTCAGCTTGGCGAAGCGGCGGCGCGAAGGCAAGGGCGCGATTCGCCCCTCGCACAGGGCGATCGGGGGCGGGACGGGCCGACGACCCGCCCCGCGCGTCCCGCCCCGCGAGAGGGGAGGGACGGAGCAGGATCAATCCTGCAGCATGCGCTTCAGGAGCTCGACCTCGTCGCCGAGAACCGCGTCCTCGCCGATCAGCTTCTCGATCTTGCGCACGGCGTGGAGCACCGTGGTGTGGTCGCGCCCCCCGAAGCGGCGGCCGATCTCGGGCAGCGAGCGCAGGGTCAGCACCTTCGACAGGTACATCGCGATCTGGCGCGGCTTCACCACCGCGGCGGTGCGGCGCTCGCTGAGGATGTCGGAGCGCGAGACGTTGTAGCGCGAGGCGACGAGCTTCTGGATGTCCTCGATCTTGATCCGCTTCGGCTCGCGGTTCTTCACGAGGTCGCGGATCGCGGTCTCGGCCGTCTCCATGGTCACGGCGGTGCCGGTGAGCGTGGCATGGGCCAGCAGGCGGTTCACGGCGCCCTCGAGGTCGCGGCCGTTGGCCGTGATCGCGCGGGCCACGTAGGTCGCCACCGCCGGCGAGACCTCGAAGCTCGGATGCGCCACCCGCACGGCGGCGAGCCGCGCGGAAAGGATCGAGGCGCGCAGCTGCTCGTCCAGCATCCCGATCTCGACCACGAGGCCGCCGGCCAGGCGCGAGCGGACGCGCTCGTCGAGCGCCTCCAGCTCCGTCGGCGGCCGGTCGGAGGCGACGACGACCTGACGGCCGGCATCGATCAGCGCGTTGATGGTGTGGCCGAACTCGGCCTGGATCGACTTGCCCTGGATGAACTGCACGTCGTCGAGGATCAGCAGGTCGATGCCGCGGAGGCGCTCCTTGAAGGCGAGCGCGTTCTGGGTCTTCAGGGCGTTGACGAAGCCGTACATGAAGCGGTCGGCCGTGAGGTAGATCACCCGGCGGCCGGCCTCGCGGGCGGCGTGGCCGATGCCGTGCAGCAGGTGGGTCTTTCCCAGGCCGACGCCGGCATGGAAGTAGAGCGGGTTGTAGAGCGCACCCTCGCCGTCGTGGCGGGCGACGCGGTCGGCGGCGGCATGCGCCAGGGAGTTCGAGCGGCCGAGCAGGAAGTTCGCGAAGGTGAGCCGCGCGTCGAGGGGCGCGCCGTTGAGCTCGCCGGCGATCTCGGCGCGCATGTCGGGCGCCGGGGTCGTCGGCATCGGGGCGGGCGTGCCGGCGGCGTGGAGG
>NZ_VRVH01000407.1:0-3265 GCF_008040095.1 Methylobacterium sp. WL6
CGAACGGCTCGGGATCACCCGGTCGTAGACCTCCAGCATGAAGAACGAGCCGGTGAGGTACAGCACGTTCACCACGCCGCTCATCACCGCGACGCCGGCGAACGCCGTCCGGCAGGACGCCAGGGCCTCCGTGAGTTCTGCCGAACCGCTGTGCCTCCCCATCATCTTTCTACGACCCACAATTATGAAGGGCGCGATAATGCGCCTGCACTGCACACTTGCGCAACCTGAAGGCGCGTAGGCCTCAGAGTCCGTCTGGTAAGTCATGATGCTCGGCCGAGCCTTCGGACGAGGATCATGACGGCGGCGGCGTAGAGGAAGGCCTGGGCTGAGGCGAGGGTCGCCTCCGGGTCTTTCCAAAGGCGGCGGTTGCGGCTGATAGCCAAAGAAGCGTTCGACCACCCATCTGCGCGGGCGCATGGCAAAGCCGACCTGATCCTTGGGTTTGCGCACGATGTCGACGGTGATGATCGTTGCGGTCGCGGGCCTGTCGCCGGCATAGCCTGCATCGGCGAAGGCCTTGGCGATGAACGGGAAGGTCCGCCGCGACAGGCGCAGCACCGGTCCGGCCCCATCGCGATCCTGCACGTCGGCGGGCTGTGGGTCGAGGACGAGAGCGCGTCCGTCCGTGTCGACCAGGGCCTAACGCTTACGGCCCTTGTACGGCCCTTGATCTGCTTTCCGGCGTTGTAGCCGCGCGGCCCTCCGCTCTCGGTGGTCTTCACGCTCGGGCTATCAAGCACTGTGGCGGTGGGCGAGGCCCTTCGACCGACCGACCCGCTCGCGGTCCGCCATGACGAGGTGATGGTTGATCCGGCCGAACAGGCCGTCGTCGCGCCAGCGCGCAAAGTAGCCAAACGTCGTGCTGCGCGGAGGCAGGTCCTTCAGGATCATCCGCCACGCGATGCCGCCGCGCAGCACGTAGAGGATGGCGTTCAGGATTTTTCGCATCGTCCAAACAGGCGGACGACCGCACGAGGCCGGCTCCGGCATCAGCGGCGCGATCACGGCCCACTCGCCATGCGTCAGGTCGGTTTCGTAGCGCAGGTTGGCGCGGCGATGCTGCCGACGAGTGGTCGGGGTCCACATGGCACTTCCAGGTCAGGCTTCGGCACCCTTCTGGAATCACCGCCATCCCGGCCACTCACCCCCTGCCGGACGTTATCGGACGGGCTCTAAGAAAAACTGCGGCATAATGACACCCTTTCGAATGCAACTTAATAGCGGCTTAATTAGTAACTACGCGGACAAATCCCGAGAATCTCATTGAGAAAGTCATATGACTGGATTAGGTGTATACGTTGGTAATTCACCTAGTGACGTGGATCATTTCGAGAACTGGCTTGGAAAGCCAGTCGATTTTGTGGAAATGTTTTTAAATCAAAACAGCTGGGCTGAGTTTGACAGCTCAATACCTTGGGCCACCAGTCTCTGGAAAAATGCCATCCGAGACGTTCATTGGTCTGTTCCTCTTACGACCTGGTACGACGGGAACCTCGATAGCGCTGCACTGGGCGCTTATAACGATCATTACCTGAAGGCCGCTCAAGCCATAGCGGACTCATCGTACGGCGACGGACCGATTTATATCAGGACCGGCTGGGAGATGAATGGCACATGGTTCCCCTGGTCGGCGCAGGGGCACGAACAATCTTACATCGGAGCATGGCAGCAGTTCGTAGACACTTTTCGTTCCGTCTCGGACCGCTTCAAGTTCGAGTGGACGCCGAACGTCGGCAATGACTGGTTTCAGCATCCTGCGGATGCTTATCCCGGCGACAAATACGTCGATGTCATCGGAATGGATTTCTACTGGAACAACACTTGGATGGGAACCGACCCGGCCCAGGTTTGGGATTGGATGGTCAATCAGTCCGGTGGTCTGCAATGGCAGGCAGACTTCGCAGCGGCACACGGCAAGCCCATCGCCTACTCGGAATGGGGCGCCAATTCACCGGACGCCGCCCTATACTTCGATAAAGCCGCAGCGTGGTTCGCGCAGCATAAGGCGCTGTATCAGAGCTACTGGAACTATGGAGACGACGGCTACAGCAGTCGGCTCGACACGGGATTGTATCCCGCGGCTGACGCAGCCTTCATCAAGGATTTCGGTGGGCCTGTAGGGGCGACCACACCGAGTCAAGTCCCGCTCTCCACTCTGGTTGTCAATGACACGGCCGACCACGTCGTCAACGCTGTCGAAGCGAAGGCTGTAGCTTTCCGCGTCGCCAGCCTCGGCCTGACCGAGACGGCGGTCGCCACCTTCACGGACGGGACCTACGTCAAGACGGCCACGATCGCAGCCAACGGCCTGGGTGCAGTCGACCTGTCGGGCTTCAACGGCTCGGTTGGGTCCAGCCTCGTGGTCACAGGTTCGGATGGAACCACCAGGTCAGTCACCGGCACGACCATCGTGGCCGATACCGTCGCGCCGCTCGCCAAGGCGAGCCTCGTCCACGTCGCCGGCGACGGGATCATCGACGCCACCGAGGCGCAATCGGCGACCATGCCGGTCACGGGTACGCTCAGCGCGGCACTCGGCGCGGGCGACCAGGTCGTGGTCAGCCTCAACGGTGTCGACACCCTGGCCAGCGTCAGCGGCACCAGCTTTACCGCCGCTGTCGCCACCCCGATCGGCGCCGGGACGGTGACGGTGAGCGTCGTCGACGCCGCCGGCAACGCGGGTGCTGCGGCCAGCGCCGCCTACATGACCGCGGCCCCGGTGACCACTCTGGTTGTCAACGACACGACCGACCACGTCGTCAACGCTGTCGAAGCGAAGGCTGTAGCTTTCCGCGTCGCCAGCCTCGGCCTGACCGAGACGGCGGTCGCCACCTTCACGGACGGGACCTACGTCAAGACGGCCACGATCGCAGCCAACGGCCTGGGTGCAGTCGACCTGTCGGGCTTCAACGGCTCGGTTGGGTCCAGCCTCGTGGTCACAGGTTCGGATGGAACCACCAGGTCAGTCACCGGCACGACCATCGTGGCCGATACCGTCGCGCCGCTCGCCAAGGCGAGCCTCGTCCACCTCGCCGGCGACGGGATCATCGACGCCACCGAGGCGCAATCGGCGACCATGCCGGTCACGGGTACGCTCAGCGCGGCACTCGGCGCGGGCGACCAGGTCGTGGTCAGCCTCAACGGTGTCGACACCCTGGCCAGCGTCAGCGGCACCAGCTTTACCGCCGCTGTCGCCACCCCGATCGGCGCCGGGACGGTGACGGTGAGCGTCGTCGACGCCGCCGGCAACGCGGGTGCTGCG
>NZ_VRVH01000408.1:0-3262 GCF_008040095.1 Methylobacterium sp. WL6
TCCTCATTCCGAGGACTGGAGACGCGCGCGATCGGCATCGCGCTGCCGCCGGCGAGCGGCGCCTCCTCGCCGAGCGCGAAGGCCTGCCGAACGAGGCCCCCGCCGGTGTCCTCGTCGATCGCCAGCACGCCGGGCAGCGATTCGGGCGCGGGGTCGGCGGGCGTCGCGCGGGTCAGCGTCAGGTGGAGGCCCGAAGCGTCGACGGTGAAGGGCTGCGGCGCGGCGTTGTCGATCGCCGTCTCTAAATAGGGGAAGAACGCCACCGCGCGGACCGTGTCCGCGGCGAGGCCCGGAGCCTCGAGGTCGAGGGCGAGCCGGTCGCCCTGGCTCGAAAGCCGCACCGGCCACGGCGCGCGCTTGGGCAGGGCGGCGCGGGCGCGGGCGAACAGGTCGACGTTGCCGGGATCGGCCGTGGCCTCGCGCGCGACCGGCAGCGTCAGGGCGAGATCGGCCGAGCCGGGAATGCACTCCGTCTCGCACACGAGATAGGTGAGCTTGCCTGCGAGCGTCACCGGCGCGGCCGGGTCGAGGCTCGGCGGCGGCGTGACCCGCACGAGCAGGATCGCCTCCCCCTCGTAGCCGAAGTTCATCAGCGTCGCGATCGGGATGCGGTGCGGCGCCGGCCACTGGATCGCCGAGGCTGAGAAGCCCGCCGGCAGCGTCCAGGTCACCTCCGGCGGCAGGCCGGAATCGCCGGGATTGCGCCAGTAGACGTGCCAGCCCGGCTTCATCGCCATGCGGATGGCGACGGTGAACGGCGTGGCCCCCGCCACCGCCGCGGGCTCCGCCGCGAGGCTCGCCCGCACGAGGTCGGCCGGCGGCTTGAAGCCCTGGGCCGCAACCGGCCACGCGAGCAGGGACAGGAGGAGGGCGGCTGCGCGGATCATGCGGTCCTTATCGCGCGACCGACGACGACGGTTTCACGCCGCCATCCTCATAGGCCCGAACCGGCGGAGGGTAAAATTGTCGGCGTGCGACAGGTTGGAACGGAGGCGCCGCCGGATCGCGCATTCGAAGCGCGACGCGGCTCCCCCACGCGGGGGAGGGGACCCGCGTGAGGCTGGATATTCTTGCGGATGCGCGGTTCGATCGTTCGAACTCTTTAGAACCCGCTGCTCAACGCCGCCGTCGCCCGCTCCAGCCAGGCCCGCGTCTCCGGGTCGAGGTCCGCGGACAACACGTCGCGGACGCGGGCGTGGTAGGCGTCGACCCAGGCGCGCGCGTCCGGGCTCAGCATCTCCGGCACGATCAGGCGGCGATCGTAGGGGACGAGCGTCAGGGTCTCGAAGCCGAGCACCGGGCGCTCGCCGCCGGGCACCGTGCGGGGCTCGACGAGGACGAGGTTCTCGATGCGGATGCCGTAGGCGCCCGCCCGGTAATAGCCCGGCTCGTTGGAGAGGATCATGCCCGGCTCGAGCGCCACCGTCCCGGTCTTGGCGATGCGCTGCGGGCCTTCGTGCACCGACAGGAAGGCGCCGACGCCGTGGCCGGTTCCGTGGTCGAAGTCGAGGCCGGCCTCCCAGAGCGGCAGGCGCGCCAGGGTGTCGATCTGCGCGCCGGTGGTGCCCTTGGGGAAGACTGCGCGGCCGATGGCGACGTGGCCGCGCAGCACGCGGGTGTAACGATCGCGCATCTCCGCGCTCGGCGCGCCCACCGCCACCGTGCGGGTGATGTCGGTGGTGCCGTCGGGGTATTGCGCGCCGGAATCGATCAGGAACAGCTCGCCCGGCGCCGCCCTCCGGTCCGTGGCGCGCGTCACCCGATAATGCACGATCGCCCCGTTCGGCCCGGAGCCGGAGATCGTGGGGAACGAGACGTCGCGCAGATCCCCGCCGGCCGCGCGAAAATCCTCCAGCGCCTCCACCGCGGCGATCTCGCTCGGCGCGTCCTGCCCGTCGAGCCAGGCGAGGAAGCGCACCACGCTCGCCCCGTCGCGCCGGTGCGCGGCGCGGGCGCCGGCGATCTCGGCCTGGTTCTTCACCGCCTTCATCGCGGTGATCGGGTCCGGGCCGACGTCGGCGGTGCCGCCCACCGCCGCGACGCGTTCCTTCAGCGCGACCGCGCCCGTCGCCGCATCGAGGCGCACGCGCTTGCCCGCGAGCTCGCCGAGCGCCGGCTCGAACGCGTCGCGCCCGTCGATGTCGGCGATCGGTCCGAGCGCGTCGCGCGCCTCCGCCGTCACGTCGCCGGAGGCGAGGAAGAGCCGCGGCCGGCCCTCGCGCGGCAGGACGGCGTAGCCGAGCGCGAGCGGCGTGTGGCCGACGTCGGCCCCGCGCAGGTTGAACGCCCAGGCGAGGTTGTGCGGATCGGAGATCACCAGCGCATCGCACTGGCCGGTCTCGAGCTCGGCGCGGATGCGCGCGATCTTCTCGCTCGCGGCCTCTCCGGCGAAATCCAGCGGATGGGCGGCGACGCGTCCGGCCGGAGGCTTCGGTCGCCCGGCCCAGACCGCGTCCACCGGGTTCTCGGAGAGCGCCTTCACCTCCGCGCCGGCCTTGGCGGCCGCGCGTTCCAGGCGGGCGACGCCATCGGGCGTGTGCAGCCAGGGATCGTAGCCGAGCACCGCGCCGCGCCGCAGCGTCCGGGCGATCCAGGCCTCGGCGGTGCTCTCGGCGAGCGGCACGATCGCGACCACGCCGGGATCGACCTGTTCCGGCGCCTGCAGGGTGTAGCGTCCGTCGACGAACAGCGCCGCGGCATCCGCCAGGATCACGGCGGTGCCGGCCGAGCCGGTGAACCCGGTCAGCCAGGCGAGACGCTCGGCATTGGCCGGGACGTATTCGGACTGGTGCTCGTCGGCCCGCGGCACGACGAAGCCGTCGACGCCGGCTTCCCGGAGGGCGGCACGAAGGGCGGCGACGCGCTCCGCCGCCTTGCGGTGGCTCGAATCGTCGAAGGTCTGGAAGCGGGTGCGGCTCATCCGGCCAAGGTATCGCCGGCGCGGGTCGGCGGGCAACCGACCTCAGCGGGTATCGATGCGATCTCAGCCGCCATCCATCGGCGGGTCGGGGGCGCGATCGCCGGGTGTGCCGTCGTAGCCTTCGAGCCAGGCTCTGCGCGCATCGGACCCGACCGGGTAGGGGCATGCATCCTTCGGGCGGCCGTGGCTGCGGGCGCGGGCGCCTTCGGTGATCGGATCGGCGGGCGGTTTCGCGGGCGTGTCGGTCATGCCGGGAAAATGCGGGCGCCCGCGTTCGGTTCAGCGATGCGGGAAACCGCCGCGCGCGCCACGGGCGAGCGGCGGTTTCCCGCATCGCTGAAC
>NZ_VRVH01000409.1:0-3234 GCF_008040095.1 Methylobacterium sp. WL6
GCGGGGCTCGCCGGCTGCTGCGCCAGGGCGCCTTGCGCGGCGAGGCAGGTCGTCAACGCCAGCGCGGCGAGGCTTCGGCTCAGGACGGGTGTCACGCGGCGTCTCCCGGGCTCGGCGGGATCTCGGCGCGTTGCGCCGGCCCCCGCTCGTCATCGGATCCGTTATTCACGCTCCGACCGGCGAAGGCGAGCGCCCCGGGAAACAGGTTCCCCGCACCGTCACCACCGGTTGCATCCCGGCGCCGCTGCGGCGTGTCGAGCGGGCGCGGATGTCTCACCGAACCGGTTCGCGGGCCGGCGGCCCGCCCGGCGCAACCTTGCCTTTTGGCACCCGATCCCCGAGAAACCGGCTGATCCGGAAGCGTGAGCGCGGCCTCGGCGGGCGTCTCGCGGAACCGGCTCGTTCGAACCGCGTCGAGGAACCCGTCTCCATGCTCGATTACGCGCAGGCCCGACGCCTGATGGTCGACTGCCAGCTCCGGACCTTCGACGTGAACGACATCGCGGTGCTGGACGCGTTCGACGCGGTGCCGCGCGAGAACTTCGTGCCGCCGGGGGCGGAGCCCTTCGCCTACATCGACCAGAACCTGAAGCTCGGCGGCAGCGACGGCGACCTGCGCTACATGCCGGCCTCGATGCTGCTCGCGCGGATGATCCAGGCGCTGCGCATCGGCGGCGGCGTCCGGGCGCTCGATGTCGGCACCGGATACGGCTACGCCGCCGCCGTGATGGCGCGCCTCGGCGGCCGGGTCACCGCCCTCGAATCGGACCCCGCCCTGGCGGAGGCGGCGCGCGAGCGCCTCGACGGGACGCAGGTCGAGGTGGTGGAGGGGCCCCTCGCCGCCGGCTTGCCGAAGGCCGGCCCGTACGACGCGATCCTGATCAACGGCCGCGTCGAGGTGCGCCCGCAGGCGCTGCTCGACCAGCTGAAGGACGAGGGCCGCCTCGTCTGCGTCCTCGGTCGCGACAAGTCCGCCAAGGCGACCCTGTTCGTCCGCGCCGGCGACGCCTTCGGCGCACGCCCGCTGTTCGACGCGGCGCTTCCGGGCCTGGCGGCGTTCCGCGAAGAGGCCGGCTTCGCGTTCTGAGCGGTCGGCGCGCTCTCGGCATCGCGCTCCGATCGCGCGGGGGGGGTGTCGCTTTTATGCGCCACGTCCCGACGATTCGAGGGATGGGCCGTCCTCGCCCTGGGCCACGTCTTCGTGAATGGGTTAAGGTCTGCCCCGGGGCGGGCGTGACCGGGCCGGCGCTCATGCGCCGTGGCCGTCGCAAGACGGGCAAGATGGTCTTCGAGAAACCGCAAGGGCTGATCGACGTGACACAACGCAAACCTGCGACGCGCCCCGCGCTTCGGCTGGCCGGCCTCGCCGTCGCCGCCGGGCTGACGGCCGGTCCGGCAGCGTCCGAGACGCTGGAATCGGCGCTCGCCAAGGCCTACGGCGGCAACCCGCAGCTCAACTCCAGCCGCGCCGGCGTCCGCGCGACCGACGAGGGCGTCGCGATCGCGAAGTCCGGCTATCGCCCGACCGCCAGCATCAGCGCCGACATCGGCTCCCAGTACCTCGAAGGCCGCGTCTCCGGAGCGCAGCTCGCGCAGACGACGACGCCGGGCGGTGCGGGCCTCACCGTCAACCAGACATTGTTCAACGGGTTCCAGACCGACAACAACACCCGCCGCGCCGAGTCGAACGTCTACAGCCAGCGCGAAAGCCTGCGCTCCACCGAGATGTCGGTGCTGTACGGCGGCGTGCAGTCCTACATGAACGTGCTCAGCAACACCGCGACGCTGGAGCTGAACCGCAACAACGTCGAGGTGCTGGAGGAGCAGCTCCGCCAGACCCGCGACCGCTTCAACGTCGGCGAGGTCACCCGCACCGACGTCGCCCAGGCCGAGGCGCGCCTCGCCGGCGCCCGCTCGCAGGTCAGCGTCGCGGAATCGGCCCTGCGCACCAGCATCGGCACCTATCGCCAGAACATCGGCGTCGAGCCGCGCCAGCTCGCCCCGGGCCGCCCGCTCGACCGCTACGTGCCGGCCAACCTCGATTCGGCGATCGCGATCGGCCTGCAGGAGCATCCGCAGATCCTCTCGGCGCTGCACGCGGTCGACGCGGCCGAGGCGCAGGTCAAGGTGCTCGAGGCCGCGCTGTATCCGACCGTCGGCCTGCAGGGCAGCGTGCAGCAGCGCTACGACCAGACCTTCCCCGGCGACAACTTCTTGTCGGCGTCGATCGTCGGGCGGGTGACGATCCCGCTGTACCAGGGCGGCCAGGAATACGCGCAGATCCGCCAGCAGAAGGAAGTCGTCGGCCAGACCCGCATCCAGGCCGACCTCGTCCGCGATCAGGTCCGCGCGCAGGTGGTCGACTTCTGGGGCCGGCTCGAGGCCGCCAAGGCACAGGTGATCGCCGCCCAGGCCCAGGTCCAGGCCAACGAGGTCGCGTTGAACGGCGTCCGCGAGGAAGCCCGCGTCGGTCAGCGCACGACCCTCGACGTGCTCAACGCGCAGCAGGAACTGCTCAACGCCCGCGTGAACCTGATCACCGCCCAGCGCGACCGGGTGATCTTCTCCTACGGCGTGGTCCAGGCGATCGGCCGTCTGACGGTGCGCTACACCGCGGTGCCGGTGGCGGTCTACAGCGCCAAGGTCCACTACGACCAGGTCAAGGATCTCTGGTACGGCGTCCGCTCGCCGGACGGCCGCTGAGGCGGCGTGATTCGCGCCCGCGACCCGAGGGTTCGGGCGGGCGCGGGCAAGCGGAATACGGGCAGGCGGAATAACGGCGCCCGGCGGGTGATTTCCCGAGGACTGTGCTCCGGCTGCGCTTGTCGCGTGCGCGCGGCGTGGAATACTCCATTCGACAGCCGTTTTTCGTCCCTCCCACCTTCTCGAGCGCCGTCCGGATGAGTGCAGCGAGCCCCAAGATCCAGGACAAGGCGGCGGAGAAGGCGCACGAGCCCTCCATGGAGGAGATCCTGGCGTCGATCCGCCGGATCATCGCCGACGATCAGGCGGTGAAGCCGCCCGAGCCGGCCGCGGTTCGCCCCCCCTCGCACGAGAACGACGACGTGCTCGACCTTGCCGAGATGGAAGAACCCGCGCCGCCGCCGCGCCCGGCCGCCAAGCCGGTGCCGCTGGAGCTCGAAACGCTCGATTTCGACGCGATCGATTTCGACGCGATGGAGCCGGAGCCCGAGCCCGAGCCGGCCCCCGCGCCGCGGGCCGCCGCGCCGGAGC
>NZ_VRVH01000040.1:0-27206 GCF_008040095.1 Methylobacterium sp. WL6
CCCCTGGACGAGGCGCTGGGAATGGTTAACCGAGTGTTGACGGAACGCGCACCGGATCGGGTTTCGTGAGCCGGTCCTGGCAGCTCGGCACCGGCCTCGTGCTGACGGCGCTCGCTGGATACGTCGACGCCCTCGGCTTCGTGCGCATCGGCGGCCTCTACACCTCGTTCATGAGCGGCAACACCACGCAGCTCTCGGTCTTCCTCGGGCACGCCGACTTCGCGCACGTGGTGCTGCCGGCGGTCCTGATCGGCGGGTTCCTCGCCGGCGCGGTCCTCGGCAGCGGGCTGTCGATCCTGGTCCCCTTCCCCTGGGCGACGCCGGCGGTGCTCGGCTACGAGGCCTTGCTGATCCTGGCCGCCCTCGGCGTCGGCCTCGCGATCCCGGAGCTCGGCATCGCCTCGTTCTTCATGGCGGTGGCGATGGGCTCGCAGAACGCCGTGCTGGCGCAGGTGAAGGGGTTTCGCGCCGGCACCACCTTCGTCACCGGAGCGCTGTTCAGCCTCGGGCAGAAGATCGCGCAGGCGCTCACCCGCACCGGGCCGCCCTTCGGCTGGGTCGGGGACGGGGCGGTCTGGGCCGCCCTCCTGGTCGGCGCCCTCGCCGGCGCCGTGGCCTATGCCCGCCTCGACCTCTATGCCCTGGTGATCCCGGCGGCGATATCGGGCGTTCTCGCGCTGGTCGCCGCGATCTTCGCGCTCCGCCACCGCGCGATGATGCCCGAGCCGCCCGCCGCCTGATCCCGTTCCGCACCCGTCCTGTCCGCCTTCGTTCCGATCGAGTCGCCCGATGAGCAACACCTCGCTGACCACCCACGTCGCGCCGATCGAGGCCGGCGCCCACGTCGTCGCCGCGCACTTCGTGAAGGACGCGCTGCTGCTGGCGCTCGGCGACGGCACGATCGTCCTGAGCCGCGACGGCACCTCGAGCCGCCTCGCCGCCCATCCCGAGGCCGGCATCCTCGCTGCCGCCGGCGATGCTAACCGCCTCGTCACCGGCGGCGACGACGGGCGCGTCGTGGCGATCGGGGCCGACGGCACCCTGTCCGAGGTCGCCACCGCCAAGGGCGGCGCCTGGATCGATGCGCTGGCGCTGCACCCCGACGGGTCGGTCGCCTACGCCGCCGGGCGCAGCGTGGTCGCCCGCGACGCCAAGGGGCGCGAGCGGACCCTCACCGCCCCCTCCACCGCCCGCGGCCTCGCCTTCGCCCCGAAGGGCTACCGGCTGGCGGCGTCGCACTACAACGGCGTCTCGCTCTGGTACCCGAACCACGAGACCCCGGCCGAGATGGTCGAGTGGAAGGGCTCGCACATCGACGTGACGTGGTCGCCCGACGGGCGCTTCGTCGTCTCGACCATGCAGGAGAACGCGCTGCACGGCTGGCGCCTGCAGCCGGACCGCGGCCACATGCGGATGTCCGGCTACCCGGCCAAGGTGCGCTCGGTGTCGTGGTCGTCGGACGGGCACTGGCTCGCCACCAGCGGCGCGGAGGCCGCGATCGTCTGGCCGTTCGATTCGAAGGAGGGCCCAACCGGCAAGGCCCCGCGGGAGTGCGGGGTGCGCCCGGCCCGCGTCTCCCGCGTCGCGTTCCACTCCAAGGCCCTGGTGCTGGCGATGGGCTACGAGGACGGCTGCATCCTGCTCGTGCGCTTCACCGACGCATCGGAGCTGCTGGTCCGCCCGGCGGTGAAGGGCAGCGCGATCTCGGCGCTCGCCTGGGACGCGAAGGGCGGGCGGCTGGCCTTCGGATGCGTCGACGGCGCGGCGGGCCTGCTGACCCTGCCGGCCTGAATCCGACCGGGTTCTGGAACTGCCGCCGTCGCCGTGCTCTTCTGCAACGACCATTTCGACGAGGCGATGCCGTGTTCCGTGTCTTCCGCACCCTCGGTCTGGCGCTCGGCCTCCTCGGCGGCGGGCTGGCGGCGCAGGGCCCCGAATTCGCCCAGCAATACGCCCAGCGCCTCGGCGGCGCCCTCGACGAGCTGAAGCGCGAGATCGCGACGCTCGATTCCGACGCCAAGGCCACCGGCAACACCCGCGACGGGGCGGTCGACCGGCTTCGCACCAACCCCGACACCCTGGTCGCGCGGCGGGGCGAGGCGGCGCGCTACGACATCGAGCGGCTCGCCCGGCTTTCGGCGCAGCAACAGGCGCTGGCCTCGGCCACGAGCCCGCTCGGGCGGCTCGCCGCCGTGATCCGCGACCCGGACGTGCCGCTCGCCCGCGCCACCTACCAGGATTACGACCCGGCGCTGCCGACCACGACGGACGGGGTGGTGGCCGGGCTGCTCGGGTTCCTCGCCGCCTGGGGCGGCTGGCGCGTGCTGTCCGACGTCGGTCGCCGCGTGGTCCGCCGCCGGCCGCGGACGGAGGTCACGACCGCCTGAGGCGGGCGACGTCGGCGCCCCTGTGTGGCCGGGCGTCTACAGCCCCTAGCGCGCGGCTTGCTTAAGCGGGAAGGCAAGGACGGGCGCGGCCGGGTTTCCCGGGCACGTCGCCGTCACGCTGGTTTCGAGTCGCACCATGGCGCGCCCATCCACCCAGACGATCGACCCGGCGCTCGATGCGGCCGCGCTCCTGCGCCGCGTCGGGTTCTTCGGGCTGTTCGTGATCGTGCCGGTGGTGGCGCAGGTGGCGCGCCGCGCCACGGTGATCCTCGCCCCGATCGCGGTCGCGCTGCTGATCATCGCCAGCGCCATCGACGGGCGCCAGCGCCCGCTGCTGTCGGGCAGCGCCCGGCTGCTGCGCGCGCCGGCCTTCCTAGCCGGCCTGCTCGTGCTGGTGTGGATGGCGCTGTCGCTGGTCTGGACGCCGTTCCCCGGCGCCGCCTCCGAGCGCTTCGCCAACCTCGTCGCGACGATCCTGCTGACGCTTGCCGGCTACATGGCGCTGCCGGACCGGATGCGCTCGGCCAACCTCTACCTGCTGCCGCTCGGCGTCACCGCGGCGGCGATCGTCGCCATCGTGCTCGGCCTGTTCGGCGACACCCTGATGCGCGGCGTGCCCGACGACGACAACGCGCTCGATCGCGGCCTCACCCTCCTGGCCTTGCTGCTCTGGCCCTCGGTGGCGTGGCTGCGCTCGCGCCGGCGCGACCGCGAGGCGCTGGGCCTCGCCGTGGTGGTCGCCGTGGCGCTGGCGGTCTCCCCGAACGTCGGGCAGATCGCGGCCCTGGCGATCGGCGCCCTCGCCTTCGCCGTGACGAGCTTCCGGCCGCGCCTCGGCGTCGGCCTCACCGCGGGCCTGGCCGCCGGCCTGCTTGCCGTGGCGCCGCTGCTGCCGTTCCTGGCGCGACCGATCGGCGCCGCCCTGTTCGGGCCGCTCAGCCCCGGCGTGCTGACGCTGAAGAGCTGGCAGCGGATCGTGACCACCGAGCCGGTCCGGCTGATCACCGGCCACGGCTTCGAGACGGCGCTGCGCGGCCGGGTCTTCGGGTTGATCCCGGTGAACGCCCCGAGCACGGCGCTGTTCGCCATGTGGTACGAGCTCGGCGTCGTCGGGGCGCTCGCCGCCGCCTTCGCCCTCTACGCTTCGATTCGCCGGGCGGGCCGCGACGTGCCGCTGCTGGTTCCCGGGGCGATGGCGGGCTTCGCCGCCGCCTTCACCATCGCCTGCATCGGCGTCGGGCTCACGGTGGTGTGGTGGCTGACGACGCTCGCCATCACCATCCTGGTCTTCGTCGCGATCGAGCGCGGCCAGTTCCGCACGCGGCGCCCGAAGGTCAGCCGCCTGAAGCTGCCGACGCCGGGCGAGCCGCCGCGCGCCTGACGAGTCAGAGGTCGGCCGCCGCCTCGATGCCGGCCATGTCGGCGTCCGAGAGCCCGACATGGTGGCCGATCTCGTGGATCAGCACGTGGGCGACGAGGTGGCCGAGCGTCTCGTCGTGCTCGGCCCAGTAATCCAGCAGCGGCCGGCGATAGAGCCAGACGGTGTTCGGCATCTGGCCCGTCACGGTCTCGCCCGCCTGGGCCAGCCCGATGCCGCGGAACAGGCCGAGCAGGTCGAACTCCGAGTCGCAGGCCATTTCGGTCAGCGCGTCGTCGTCGGGAAAATCGTCGACGACGATGCGGACGTCCTTCGCCAGCGCCCGGAATTCCGCCGGCAGCGCGGCGAAGGCCGCCTGGGCCAGATCCTCGATCTCGGCGAGGCTCGGCGCCTTGGCGGCGGCGAGGCTCACGCGGCGTCCTTCGCCACCGGCAGGACGCAGCTGCGCAGGAAGCCGGCGAGGTCGTTGGTGATGTGGTCGATATGCGCCTCCCGCACCGCCTCCTGCTCGAACGCCTCGCGGTAGGGGTCGATCGCGGCCGGAACCACCAGGACGGTGGCCATCCCCATCTGGTGGGGCACCGCGAGGTTGCGGGCGATGTCCTCGAACAGGGCCGCCCGCGTCGGGTCGACCGCATGCTGCGCGAGGAAGCGCTCGTAGGTCGCGCGCTCGGGCTTGGGCACGAAGTCGGCGGCGGCGATGTCGAACACGTCCTCGAAATGGTCGAGGATGCCGAGGCTCTTCGCGACGTTCTCGGCGTGCCTGCGGGAGCCGTTCGTCAGGATCAGCTTGCGCCCGGGCAGCCGCTCGATCGCGTCGCCCAGAGCCGGGTCAAGCCGGATCGTCGCGTGGTCGATGTCGTGTGCGAAGTCGAGGAAGGCGTGCGGGTCGACGTTCTCCTCGACCATCAGCGCCTTCAGCGTCGTGCCGTAGCGGTGGTAGAAATACTTCTGCAGCGCGCGCGCCGAGAGCCCGTCGAGGCCGTAGAGCTGCATCACGAACAGCGTGATGCGCTCGTCCACCTGCGGCCACACCATGGCGTCGCTCGGATAGAGGGTGTTGTCGAGGTCGAACACCCAGGTGTCGACGGCCTCGAAGCCGCGCGCATCCGGGGCCGTCACGTGGCTCTCGCCGGGTATGGTTCTGTTCGAGATGTCCGGTCTCCGAAAATGACCGCGGGGCGCGATGCGGTCGCCCGGGCCGAAGCACGACCCAGGCGCTTTCGATGGTGCGTTCGTCCGTCAGCTTCGGCGGATCAGGGTGCCGGCGCCGTAATCGGTGAAGAGCTCGAGTAGCACCGCGTGGTTGACCTTGCCGTCGAGGATGACGACCGCCTCGACGCCCTGGTCGATCGCGTAGATGCAGGTCTCGATCTTCGGGATCATGCCGCCGGTGATGGTGCCGTCGGCGATCAACCGCCGGCAATCCTCGACCGTCAGCTCCGGGATCAGGTTCTTGTCCTTGTCGAGCACCCCCGGCACGTCGGTGAGCAGCAGCAGGCGCTTGGCCCGCAGCGCGCCGGCGATGGCGCCGGAGAAGGTGTCGGCGTTGACGTTGTAGGTCTTGCCGTCGGCACCGTACGCCACCGGCGCCAGGACCGGGATCAGCTCCGCCTTGAGCACCGCGTCGAGGACGCCGCGCTCGACATGCTCGGGCTCGCCGACGAGGCCGAGGTCCACCGTCTGCATCTCCCGGCTCTCGGGGTCCATCACGGTCTTCGACGCCCGCTTGGCGCGGACCATGTTCCCGTCCTTGCCGCACAGGCCGATCGCCCGGCCGCCCTCGGCCGAGATCCAGCCGACGATCTGCTTGTTGATCGACCCGGCCAAAACCATCTCGACCACCTCGACGGTGGCCTCGTCGGTGACGCGAAGGCCGCCGCGGAACTCGGATTGGATGCCGAGCCGGTCGAGCATCCGGCCGATCTGCGGGCCGCCGCCGTGGACGACGATCGGCTTCACGCCCGACTGCTCGAGCAGCACGATGTCCTCGGCGAAGTCCTCGGCCGCCGAAGCGTCGCCCATGGCATGCCCGCCATACTTGATGACCACGATCTCTTGGTCGTAGCGCTGCATGTGGGGCAGCGCCTGGGCCAGGACTTCGGCACGGACGTGCACGTTGGGCAGTTCGGTCATCGGCATCCTTTCGCGCCGGCATCGCGACGCGCGGGCTTCTACAGGAACGCGGGCGAACCGCGAAACGCGGTCACAGGCCGAGGTCGCTCAGGCCCGGATGGTCGGCCGGGCGCGGTCCTTGCGGCCAGTGGAACTTGCGCTCGGACGCGTCGATCGCGACGTCGTTGATGCTGGCCTCGCGGCGGCGCATCAGGCCCGTTTCGGTGAATTCCCACTGCTCGTTGCCGTGCGAGCGGAACCACTGCCCGGACGCGTCGTGCCATTCGTAGGCGAAGCGCGCCGCGATCCGGTTCTCGTGGAAGGCCCAGACCTCCTTGATCAGGCGGTACTCGCGCTCGCGCTCCCACTTGCGCGTCAGGAACGCGGCGATCGCCGGCCGCCCGGTCAGGAACTCGGAACGGTTCCGCCACCAGCTGTCGGGGGTGTAGGCGAGCGACACCCGCTCGGGATCGCGGGTGTTCCAGGCATCCTCGGCGCCGCGCGCCTTCTTCGCCGCGGACAAGGCGTCGAACGGCGGCAGCGGTGGGCGCGTCTCGGTCATGCTGGAACGGTCTCCTGTTGCCGATGCCCGATTGTTCGCGGGCCGTCGGGCCACGTCAATGCGCCGGATGGCGGCTCAGGCGCCGAGCCCGAGCATCAGGCCGATGTTCTGCACCGCCGCCCCGGAGGCGCCCTTGCCGAGGTTGTCGAGGCGCGCGACCAGCACCGCCTGACGGTGCTCGGCCGAGCCGAACACCCGCAGCTCGAGGCGGTCGGTGTCGTTCAACGCCTCCGGCTCGATCTGCTCCTTGTGCGCGCCGGTGGTGGCGCCGATCACCACCTGCACCAGCGCCTGCCCCGCGTACCAGCGTGCGAGCGCGTCCTCGAGATCACCGGCGGACGGACGGCCCGGCAACGCGTCGAGATGGAGCGGGATCGAGACCAGCATGCCCTGCCGGAACGCGCCGACGGACGGGATGAAGATCGGCCGGGCGGTGAGCCGGGAATAGGCCTGCGTCTCCGGCAGGTGCTTGTGCGCGAAGCCGAGGCCGTAGAGCAGGAACGGGGCCGCGGAGCCGGCCTCGTAGGCCTCGATCATGCTCTTGCCGCCGCCGCTGTAGCCGCTGACCGCGTTGATGCTGACGGGGGAGTCGGACGGGATCAGGCCGCCCTCGACCAGGGGCCGCAGCAGCGCGATCGCGCCGGTGGGATAGCAGCCGGGGTTGGCGACCCGGCGCGCGGCGGCGATCGCTTCCGCCTGCCCCGGGGCCATCTCGGCGAAGCCGTAGGTCCAGCCCGCCGCGACGCGGTGGGCGGTGCTGGCATCGAGCACGCGGGGGCCGCCGCCGGGCAGCGCGTCGCAGAGCGCCACCGTCTCGCGGGCGGCGTCGTCCGGCAGGCAGAGCACCACGAGGTCGACCTCGGCGAGCAGCGCCCGCTTCACGCCGGCATCCTTGCGGTCGGCATGCGCGATGCTGCGCAGGATCACCTTGCCGTCGCGCTCCAGGCGCTCGCGGATGCCGAGCCCGGTGGTGCCGGCCTCGCCGTCGATGAACACCGTCGGCTTGTGGTTCTCGCCCGCCATCGTCGTCGCACCCCCGAATCCGGCCGCCGCCGGCGCGTCGTGTCGCGGTGCGGGAGGTGGCCGGTGCGTGCCGGCCTGTCAATGCCGGGCGTCATCAACAGGCCATCGCATCACCGCCGGAACGGGGCCGGCGTGCTCTCGTTGTTGGCAAAATCCACGACGACGGGTGATCGAGCGATGTCCGAGACCGCGAAGAAGACCGACCCCAAGCTTTGGGAGAAGACCAAGGACAAAGTCACGAAGAGCGACAAGGGCGGAAAGGCCGGCCAATGGTCGGCCCGCAAGGCTCAGCTCGCGACCCAGGAATACAAGAAGGCCGGCGGCAGCTATGCCGGCAAGAAGACCGACGACAACCATCTCAAGCAGTGGACCGACGAGGCATGGGACACGAAGTCCGGCAAGGAGAGCGGCAAGACCGGGGAACGCTACCTGCCGAAGAAGGCGCGCGAGGCGGTCTCCGACGAGCAGTACGACCGCTCGACCGAGAAGAAGCGCAGCGACACGGCCAAGGGCAAGCAGTTCTCGAAGCAGCCGAAGGACGTGGCGAAGAAGGCCGCCGCGGCGCGCAAGTCCGCCTCCGGCGAGACCAAGGCCGACCTGATGAAGAAGGCCAAGGCGCAGAAGGTCGCCGGGCGCTCGAAGATGTCTAAGGCCGAGCTGGAGAAGGCCGTCCACGCCTGAAACGGAGTGGTTCGACGGCCTGCTCCATCGGACGCCCTTCGAAGCGCCGCGCGATAAGCGAGCCGGCGGTTCGACCAAACCAAGAAAAAAGGCGGCTCCGCGAGGAGCCGCCTTTTCCTTTGTCCGACCGGGCCGATCAGCGCTTCGAGAACTGGAAGCTGCGGCGGGCCTTCTTGCGGCCGTACTTCTTGCGCTCGACCACGCGGCTGTCGCGGGTGAGGAAGCCCTCGCGCTTCAGCGGCGCGCGCAGCTCCGGCTCGTAGTAGGTCAGCGCCTTCGAGAGGCCGTGGCGCACCGCGCCGGCCTGGCCCGAGAGGCCGCCGCCGGCGACCGTGACGGTGATGTCGTACTGGTCGACGCGGTTGGCCACCGTGAGCGGCTGGCGCAGGATCATCCGCAGGACGGGACGGGCGAAGTACACCTCGACCGCGCGCTTGTTGATGACGACCTTGCCGGTGCCGGGGCGGATCCAGACGCGGGCGACCGCGTCCTTGCGCTTGCCGGTGGCGTAGGCGCGGCCCTGGGCGTCGAGCTTCTGGACGTGGACGGGGGCGGCGTGCTCGTTGTCGAGGCCGCCGGCGTTCGACCGGTTGAGGTCGGAGAGGGACTGAAGCGTCGCCATCTTAAGCGCTCACGTTCTTGCGGTTGAGGACGCCGACGTCGAACGTCTGCGGCTGCTGGGCCTCGTGCGGGTGGCTGGTGCCCTTGTAGACCCGGAGGTTGCCCATGATCTGGCGGAACAGCGGGCCGCGGGGCAGCATGCGCTCGACGGCCTTCTCCACGACGCGCTCGGGGAAGCGCCCTTCGAGGATGAACTTGGCCGACCGCTCCTTGATGCCGCCGGGGAAGCCGGTGTGGTGGTAGTACACCTTCTGGACGTATTTGCGCCCGGTGAACTTCACCTTGTCGGCGTTGATGACGATGACGTTGTCGCCGCAATCGACGTGGGGGGTGTAGGCGGGCTTGTGCTTGCCGCGCAGACGCAGGGCGATGATCGAAGCCAGACGGCCGACGACGAGGCCCTCCGCGTCGATCACGATCCACTTCTTGTCGACGTCGGCGGGCTTCAGCGAAAAGGTTTTCATAAGCCGAATTCCGTTGGCGCTCGGTGGTGTATCGAAAAACGAGCCGCCGCCGCGTCGGGGGACGCGGCGGCGTTGGGCGCTGGATAGACGGGCCGAGGTTCGACGTCAAGCCGTTTCGCGGGCGCGCATCGTCCGAAAAGCGAAGTTCTGGAAGGGGTTCGGCCTGGTGGTATCAGGATACCGCAAAGCGGGAACCGGTGCTGTTACGCCGGCTGCGGACGCAGCGCCTCAATCCGTTCCGCCGCCGCGCGGGGCGATGGTGAACTTCTGCACGCCCTTGGCCGCGAGCACCGGCTTCTTCGCGCTGATGATCCGCGAGTTGACGCCGGTCCAGCCGATCTCGCCGGACAGGCGGCCGTACTCGATCTTCGGGCAGCGGTTCATGATCACGGTGACGCCGCGCGCCTCGGCGCGGGCGGCGGCCGCGTCGTCGCGCACGCCGAGCTGCATCCAGATCGTCTTCGGCAGCGGGTCCAGCGCCAAGGCCTCGTCGACGAGGCCGCCGGCGGCGGCGGAGTTGCGGAAGATCTCGACCATGTCGATCGGTTCGCCGATCTCGGCGATGGACGCGGCCACCGGGCGCCCGAGCAGCGTCTGCCCGGCGAGCCCCGGATTGACCGGCGTCACCGCGTAGCCGCGATCGAGCAGGTACTTCAGCACGATCCAGCTCGGCCGCGCCGGATTGGCCGAGGCGCCGACCAGGGCGATGGTGCGCGTCGCCCGCAGCGTGGCGCGGATATGCGCGTCGGCGTAGCGGTCGTGGCGGGTGGCGAGGCCGTCGGGAACCTGGTCGAGGGTCGGGATCATCGGGCTTGGCTTCTTCTTCGGATCGCAGCCCGCTCTGCTTACGGCTGCGCGCGGATCGGGTCGACCCGGTGCACGGTCTCGGGTCGTTCCGGCGGTCGATCCCCCGGGTGTCGGCCATCGCCGTGCCGGCGGCGGCGGGCCCCGCGCCACGGGTCCACGTCGCGCGGGGCATCGCGCGCCGCATTCGGCGCCAAGCGCGGCAATTAGGTCGCTTGATTGCCGGGCGTCCCGCGCAACTTTGCTGGCATGAGCCCGAACGTCCCGTCCGCCCCCTCCCCGCCGCCGACCTTGTTCTGCCTGCACTTCCTCGGCGGCAGCGCACGGGAATGGGCGCAGGTCGCCGATCGCCTCGGCGCCGCGGTCGCGTGCGTTCCGATCGACCTCCCCGGTTTCGGCGACGCCGCCGACGTGCCGGGCTACGACGTCGCGGCGATGGCCGATCACGTCGCGGGCAAGATCCGTGCGGCGGCCCCGGCGCGCTGGCTGATCGCCGGGCACAGCATGGGTGCCAAGGTGGCGCTCGCGCTGGCCCGCCGCGCCGAGGACGGCGAGGCGGGGCTGGACGGTCTCTCCGGCCTCGTGCTGCTCGCGGGATCGCCGCCGAGCCCCGAGCCGATGGAAGAGGCGCGCCGCGAGACGATGATCGCCTGGATCGGAGCCGACGCGGCGACCCGGAAGGCGGAAGCCCGGGCCTTCATCGAGAGCAACGTCGGCTCTCCCCTCCCCGCCGAACGCGCCGAAGCCGCGGTCGCCGTCGTGCTGCGCGCCGCGCCGGCGGCCTGGCGGGCCTGGCTCAGCGACGGAAGCCGCGAAGATT
Source organism: Methylobacterium sp. WL6 (assembly GCF_008040095.1). Classification (NCBI taxonomy): domain Bacteria; kingdom Pseudomonadati; phylum Pseudomonadota; class Alphaproteobacteria; order Hyphomicrobiales; family Methylobacteriaceae; genus Methylobacterium; species Methylobacterium sp. WL6. The sequence continues at coordinate 10,856 of NZ_VRVH01000040.1, forward strand.
GGTGCGAGCGCATCGGCATCCTGCGCACCCCGGCCCTGATCCTCGCCGGTGGCGAGGACGGCGACCTCGGGCCGGAGGCGCAGGCCGCGCTGATGGCGCCGCATCTCGGTTCATCGCGCCGTGTCACCCTCGACGGCGCCGGACATCTGCTGCCGATCGAGCGGCCCGACGCGGTCGCCGACCTGATCCGCGCTCACGCGGCCGCACCCGACACGACGTTTGCCGAGGCACCTGTGATCGACGCGGCGTATGCGAGACTGATCGCGTCGGACCGGGTCAACAGCCGCCTGCGCGACGCCTTGCGCGCGCGGGCCGAGCCCGACGATCCCGGCTATCGACCGCGGGCCCTCGACGCGATCGAGCTCGCGATCCTGCGCGCCCTCGTCGCCCGCGTCCTGCCGCAGGCCGCCGGGATCGACCTCGCCGCCCGCATCGACGCGCGGCTCGCGAGCGGCCGGGGCGACGGCTGGCGGTTCTCCGCCCTGCCGCCGGACGCATCGGCCTACAAGACCGCGCTTCGCAGCCTCGACGCTGCGGCGGGCGCCGACGGTCGGCGCTTCCTCGCCCTCGACGGCGCGGCGCAGGACGACCTGCTCCGGGCGATCGAGAAGGGCGTCCTGCCGGGCGGATCGGCGCTCGGCTTCGCGCCGGAGCAGCTGACCGTCTGGTTCGAGGACCTGTGCGCTGACGTGGTGCGCACCTGGCTCGCCCATCCGGCGGCGCTCGCCTGGATCGGGTTCTCCGGCATCGGTGCGGGCGGCGACGGGGCCCGGCCGGTGGGCTTCACCAAGGTCGGATTGGGCGAGCGCGAGGGCTGGGAGCCCGTCGCGTAGGGTGGGGACGGACGATGAACCTCGATTCTATGACGCGCTACGCGACCGACGAGGTCGTCGATGCGGTGGTGATCGGCACCGGTGCCGGCGGCGCGCCGCTGATGGCGCGCCTCGCCGCCGCCGGATCGCGCGTGGTCGCCCTCGAGGCCGGCCCGAACTTCGACCCCAAGGGCTTCGCCTTCGACGAGACGCTCGCCGACGAGATCTACTGGACCGACGAGCGCCTGAGCGGCGGCTCGACCCCGGAAGCCTTCGGCGGCAACAACAGCGGCACGGGCGTCGGCGGCTCGACCCTGCACTGGGGCGCGTTCTGCCCGCGCGCCGACCAGCGCGATTTGATGATCCGCACCGAGACCGGCGAGGGCGTCGACTGGCCCGTGAGCTACGACGAGCTGCTGCCGTTCTACGAGCGCGTCGAGGCCTTCATCGGCGTCTCCGGCCCGCAGAGCTATCCGTGGGACGCGAGCCGTCGCTACCCCCTCGCGCCGGTGCCCCGCAACGCGTCGGCGCAGATCATGGCGCAGGCCTGCGAGGGTGCGGGCATCCGCGCGACCGATGCGCCCGCGGCCGTGGTCTCCCGCGACTTCGCGCAGGAGGGCGGGGGCCTGCGCCCGGCCTGCATCAATTGCGGCTACTGCCACCAGGGCTGCCGCAACGGCGCCAAGACCAGCATGGACGTGACCTACCTGCCCCTGGCGGTGGCCCACGGCGCCGAGATCCGGTCCGAGGCGCGGGCCCACGGGTTCGAGCGCGATCGCGACGGCCGGATCACCGCGGTGGTCTACCGGCAGGGCGGCGTCGACCGCCGCCAGCGTTGCGCGCAGGTGTTCCTCTGCGCCGGCTCGGTCGAGACCGCGCGGCTGCTGCTGCATACGGGGCTGGCCAACGGCAGCGGGCAGGTCGGGCGCAACTACATGGGTCACGTCGCGACCCAGGTCTGGGGCACGTTCGACGCCGAGACACGGCCCAACCGGGGCTACCCGTCATCGTTGATCACCGAGGACATGATCCGGCCGAAGGACGCCGACTTCGCCGGCGGCTACCTCGTCCAGAGCCTCGGCGTCGCGCCGCTGACCTTCGCCAACTCGGTGGCCCGCGGCCGCAAGCTCTGGGGCAAGGCGTTCGGCGACTACCTGGCGGACTACAACCACGTCGCCGGCATCGGCATCAACGGCGAGACCCTGCCGTGCGATGCCAACCGGCTGACGCTCTCCGACGAGACCGACGCCCTGGGCATGGGCAAGGCGACGATCGATTTCGGCTACGGCCACAACGAGGAGCGGCTGAACGCCCACGCGACGAAGCTGATGATCGACCTGTGGACGCGGGCCGGCGCCCGCGACATCTGGGCGCTCGACCGGGTCGCCCACACCATCGGCACCTGCCGCATGGGGCATGACAGCGACAACGCGGTCGTGGACCCGTTCGGGAAATCCTTCGAGGTCCCGAACCTGTGGATCTGCGACGGCTCCACCTTCCCGAGCTCGCTCGCGGCGAACCCGGCCCTGACCATCATGGCTCTCAGCCTGCGCAGTGCCGAGAAGGTGCTGAGCGGGGCCTGATCCGACGGGGCGCGCCGGCGGCGGGCCCCGTCGGAGCGACCGATCGCGCGACGTCAGGCTGCGATCGCCTCGGGCTTCGGGGCGGGGGCGTCCATGGCCCGCATGTAGACGTCGAGCAGCGTCTCGTGCTCGTCGCGCGCATCCTGGTCGAGCTTGCGCAGGCGGATGATCTCCTTGAGGATCTTCACGTCGAGGCCCTCACCCTTGGCCTCGGCGAAGATCTCCTTCTTCGCCTCCATCAGCGCCTTGATCTCCTCGTCGACCTGCTCGACCCGCTCGATGATGGAGCGGATGCGGTCGCCGGCGATCCCAATCGTGTCGGTCATCCAAGAACCTCTGTTCGCGAGAAGCCACGGCCGGCTCGTCGCGCATCGGGGTGAGCGAACGGTTAAGGCGAGATCGCACGCCGCCGCACGAGGGATCTGGATTTTCGGCCGGGGACCGGCTATATCAGGGGTGCGGTTGATGACCGGTTCGTAATAACGTTTCAGGACCCGGAGGGCAGTACTCCGGCGCCTCCACCACGAACGCAGCGGGCGACGCCTGACGGAGCTGCGTTTCTGATGGGGGCGAAATAGGTTCGACTGGGCGGTAAAGGGATCGCGAGTTCAGCTTCACTCCGGTGAGGTACGATGCGACTGTCGGTAGGGACTCGACCGGTTCGACGCGGGCAACCCCCGTTTCGGGCACCTGACCAAATCCTAAATGCCAACGATAACGTTGTCATGGATGCCCGCCTCGCGGCGTAAGCATCTTGCGGTAGGGTAACCGTCGAAACAGAACCCGGGGCTTCGGCCCTGGGACCCACCTTTCCCTTCTCGTCGGCGTTCGCGTGCTCGATGCGCCAGGCCACCCGGCCCGGCATGTGCGCTCGCAGCCCCGCCGTCTCGAGAAACGGCGGGGCCGAGCGCTGCGAAGCCCTCAGCGCTTCTTGTTGGCGTTGTGGTGCCCGACGGCGCAGCCCGCGGCCGCACCCATCTTGCCGTGGCCGGCCATATGGCCCGCGACGCCGCCGACGATGGCACCCTTGATGCAGCCCTTGGCCTCGGCCGGTGCGGATTGGGCGAGCGCGCCGAGGGCCAGCAGGCCGGCGAGGATGGCGATCTTCATGAGCGTTGGTCTCCTTGGATGTGGAGACCGAACGAGCGGGACGCCGACAGCGTTCCGGACTGCTTTTTTCCGGTCTTCGATGCAGGGCCGCCATGCGCGCATCGAGCGACATGAATTGACACCGCGCGAAAACCCGCGACATCACGGGGCTTGATCGCACTGACACAGGAAGGCGCACGTGGCTCGTCCCGAACTCGGTACCAAACGGATCTGCCCGACGACCGGCAGGAAGTTCTACGACCTCGGTCGTGATCCGGTGGTTTCCCCCTATTCCGGCGAGGTCGTCCCGACCGCCGCCCTCACCCCCTTCGCCAGCCGGTCCGCGCCGATCGCCGCCCGCAAGGATCCGGTCGCCGACGACGACGAGGCCGATGCCGCCGGTCCGGAACTGGTCTCCCTTGACGAGGTCGAGGCCGAGGAGACCGAGAAGGATACCGACACGGACACCGAGGGCGACGACGTCATCGAGCCGGATGCCGACGGCGAAACCGCCGACGACGACACCCTCGTGGTCGACGACGAGGACGACGACACCACCGATCTCGTCGACGTCGAGGAAGACGACGACGATTGAGCGTTCGCAACGGGTCGGGTCGGCTCGATCCCCGCGATAGGATCCGGCTCGATGCACCCCCGGTGCGTCGAGCCGATCGCATGTCGGGATGAGCGATCGTCGGCGTCCTCCTAGGAACGTGTCCGAAACGACGCCTCGGCCAAAAAAAAAGGGCCCCCTGCGGAGCCCTCGCTTCGTTCGTCGATCATTCCACGAAAGCGGAATGGTGGGCGCGACAGGGATCGAACCTGTGACCCCTTCCATGTCAAGGAAGTGCTCTCCCGCTGAGCTACGCGCCCTCGCCGAAGCCGTTTCGCTTCGGTGTGGGGGGCCTATAGCCTCCGCCGTTCGGTGGCGCAAGCCGCATTGGACGATTGAGGCCGCGAAGCCTGCCACCTGAGACGGCCGCCTGTCCGCTCGCCCGGTCTGGCGGCGCTGCAACGACCACGGAAATGCGCTATGGCGCGGTCCCGGGCGGCGCGCGACGCCTCGCTCAGGACTGGGCCCGGAGCACGGGCGCGGCAGCGATGGAACATGCGGTTCTTGATCGACTACGACAACGGCGACGTGATCCGCGGCTGGATCGTCCCGGACAACCCTCTGGCGGTGAGCCGGGTCGTGGTCTCCGTCGAGGGCCGGCGGTTGGCTGAGGTCGCGGCCACGATCACCGAGCCTGCCTTCCAGCACAACGGCTGGCACTCGACCGGGCAATGCGTCTTCGAGCTGCGGGACGCCGAGGTGCCGGGCCTCTCGACGATGCCGGTCCTCGAACTCTACGACGCCGACACCAACGTGCTGGTCCACCGGCGCGTGCCGCGCGAGCGCCTGATCGACCGGCGGGTGCTCCTGATCAACACCGGCATCCACGCCGAAGTCGGCCTGCAGAACGCGCTGTTCCCGTACTTCCAGCAATCCTACTTCGGCATCCACAAGCTGTCCGACGAGATCGTGAGCAGCGTTCTGGGAAACATGACGCCGACGTCTCAGCTCCTGTCCGGCGCGCTGGTGGTGCCGCGCTACGAGCAGTACTTCCCACCCGAGCGCATGCTGTCGGCGATTCTGGTCCAGGACCCGTACGTCGAGATGGCGACGCGCATGCTGTGGCTGAAGGCGCGGACCGCGGCCGAGGAGGATGCCGGCTGGCGGATCGGCCGCTACGCCGAGGCGGCCCTGTTCGTCGACGCGTACGATTACGCCGACCCGAAGAGCCTGAAGCGCTTCTTCCGGATGCTCCCGGAGCCGGCCTATCACCTCCTCTACAATCCCCTGTCCCGCCAGCTCGGCACGCGCCTGCCCGACGACCGTCTGCACCCCGGCAATTCCATCGTCGCGATCGAGATCCTCGCGCGCCTCGGCATCGTCGGGCACAGGACCTACTTCAAGGCCTTCGCCTCCACCCTGTTCGACCAGATCGGGCTGGAGGGCATTGTGCCGATGCCGGCGCCGGTTCCGATCTCGAACGAGGCGCTGGCCTTGGCCGAGCGCCTCCGCGCGGTGAAGGCGGTCGCCGACATGCTGGTGTTCGACATCGCCATGTCGGACGCGGTGCTGATGTCCCTCGCCAAGAGCTGGAATAACTGAGGTGGCGGAGATCGAGGCTACCGTCCTCGGACGCGGACCGACGCGGACGCTCGCGATGCAACGCGACGCGGACGGGCTGCGCCTCGACCTTGCAGGGTTAGGCCTCGACGGGACCTGGGTGACCATCACGCTGTACGACGACCCGGCCGCCCCCCGCGAGGCACGCCCGCTGATGAGCCTCGTCGTCACCGACGATGCCCGGCCCGGCGTGCCGCTCGCCGACGAAGCCATCGGCGGCGGCGTCTCCGCCTGGACCGGCCAGGTCCCGGCCGCGATCCGCGCCCTACGGATAGCGAACCTCGCCGGCGGCAGGCCGCCGCATCCGAGCCGGATCACCATTCGACGCCGCACGCGTCCGGCCCTGGTCGCCCGCGCCTTCGCGCGTGCTCCTGGGCTCGCGGTGCAGGCCGTGTACTGGCGCAGCCTCGGCAAACGGCTGCGCGGGCGCGGGTTCCTCGATCGGGCGCTGCGGTACCGGACCGAGAGCGGCTATGCCGCTTGGATCCGGCGAGCCGACACCCTGGACCCGGCCGAGCGCCGCCGCATCCGGGCGGAGGTCTCGGCCTGGGAAACGCCGCCGCTGATCTCGATCCTGATGCCGGTCTACGATCCGGCTCCGAAGGTCCTGCGCACGGCGCTGCTTTCGGTCCAGGCCCAGCTCTATCCGCATTGGGAGCTCTGCGTCGTCGACGACGCCTCGACCGACCCGGCGGTCCCGAGGCTGCTCGAACGGTTCGCCGCTTCCGATCCCCGGATCCGCGTGGCGCGCCGGTCGGAGAACGGGCACATCGCCCGCGCGACCAACGACGCGCTGGCGGCGGCGCAGGGCCCGTTCTGCGCCTTCCTCGACCACGATGATGCGCTCCCCGCCCATGCCCTCTACGAGGTTGTCCGGGCGATCCGCATCGATCCCGACCTCGTTCTGATCTACAGCGACGAGGACAAGATCGATCGCCGCAGCAACCGCTTCGAGCCGCACTTCAAGGCCGACTTCGATCGCGAGCTGCTGTACGGGCAGAACTACATCAACCACCTGACCGTGATCCGCACCGAGGCCCTGCGCGCCGTCGGGGGCCTGCGCCCCGGCTTCGAGGGCAGCCAGGATCACGACCTGCTCCTTCGCCTCACCGACGGGCTCGATCCCGCCCGGATCCGGCACATCCCGGCGGTGCTGTATCACTGGCGGGCGGCGGGCGGTTCGGGCACCTTCTCTGACCGGGCGCTCGCCCGCGCCGAGGCGGCCCGCCTCCAGGCGCTCGCCGAGGTCGTCGCCCCTTGGGGCGGCCGGGCCGAGCGTGGGCCCGCAGGCTTCAACCGGCTGGTGCGCCCCCTCCCCGATCCTGTACCCCGTGTCTCGGTGATCATCCCGACGCGGGACCGTGCCGAGTTGCTGCGCGTGACCCTCGACGGCCTGTTCGGTCGGACCGCTTATCCGGCGATCGAGGTCATCGTCGTCGACAACGACAGCCGGGAGCCCGAAACCCACGCCCTGTTCACACGATACCGGGACGATCCGCGCCTGCGTGTCCTCCCGGTTCCCGGCGCGTTCAACTTCTCGGACCTGTCGAACCGCGGGGCGGCGGCCGCGACGGGTTCGGTGCTGCTCTTCCTCAACAACGACGTCGAAGTGATCGAGCCGGGCTGGCTCCGGGAGCTGGTGTCGATCGCGCTCGCGCCCGACATCGGCGCGGTCGGCGCCAAGCTGCTCTACCCGGACGGGACGCTGCAGCACGGCGGCGTGATCCTCGGGATCGGGGGCGTCGCCGGTCACAGCCATCTCGGGCTCGACGGTACCGAGCCCGGCTATTTCGGGCGGATGACGATGGCGCATGAGGTTTCGGCGGTCACGGGGGCGTGCCTCGCAATGCGCGCCGACGTCTTCGCCGCCCTCGGCGGCTTCGACGCCGAGGATCTCAAGGTTGCCTTCAACGATGTCGACCTCTGCCTGCGCGTGCGCGCGGCCGGCTACCGGATCGTGTGGACGCCCTTCGCCGCCCTCGTCCACCACGAGTCGAAGAGTCGCGGTCCGGAGGACACGCCGGAGAAGTGGGCGCGGTTCGAGCGCGAGACGGCGGTGATGCAGGCGCGCTGGGGCGCGCGACTGCGCGCCGATCCCTACTACAACATCAATCTGTCACGGATTTCCGGGCATTACCGGCTCTGAGCCGTGGCCGGGATCGTGGGCCGTGCGAGAAGTCGACGCAGGTCTGCGGCCTTCCCCGGCACGCGTTCCGATGCGGGCGCTCTCCGGCCTGTTCCCTGGACGTCCGATCCGGGGTAATGCTGCAGTGCAATCGGCGATCGCACCCGAGCCGACGACGGAGGTTGCATGCGAATCGTCATGGTCGGGTCGGGGTATGTCGGCCTCGTCTCCGGGACCTGCTTTGCCGATTTCGGGCACGAGGTGGTGTGCCTGGACAAGGACCCGGCCAAGATCGAGGCGCTGCGCGCCGGTCGCATGCCGATCTACGAGCCTGGCCTCGAGGCGCTGGTCGCCGAGAACGTGCGCAGCGGCCGGCTCGGCTTCGGGCTGGACCTCGCTGCGGCGGTGGCCGAGGCGGATGCGGTGTTCATCGCGGTCGGCACGCCGTCGCGCCGCGGCGACGGGTTCGCCGACCTGAGCTACGTCTACGCGGCCGCCCGCGAGATCGCCGCCGCGCTCACCGGCTACACGGTGATCGTCACCAAATCGACGGTGCCGGTCGGCACCGGCGACGAGGTCGAGCGCATCATCCACGAGGTGCGGCCCGATGCCGCCTTCGGGGTCGTGTCCAACCCCGAGTTCCTGCGCGAGGGAGCGGCGATCGACGACTTCAAGCGCCCCGACCGCATCGTCATCGGCACCGACGACGCGCGCGCCGAAGGCGTGATGCGCGAGGTCTACCGGCCGCTCTACCTCAACGCCGCGCCGATCCTGGTCACCGGACGGCGCACGGCCGAGCTGACCAAGTACGCCGCCAACGCGTTCCTGGCCACCAAGATCACCTTCATCAACGAGATCGCCGACCTGTGCGAGCAGGTCGGTGCCGACGTGCAGGAGGTCGCTCGCGGGATCGGCCTCGACAACCGCATCGGCGCGAAGTTCCTGCATGCCGGGCCGGGCTACGGCGGCTCGTGCTTCCCCAAGGACACGCTGGCCCTGGTGAAGACCGCGCAGGATGCCGGGACGCCGATGCGGCTGGTCGAGACGGTGGTCTCGGTCAACGACCAAAGGAAGCGCGCAATGGCGCGCAAGGTGATCCAGGCCTGCGGCGGCTCGGTGCGGGGCAAGACGATCGCGCTGCTCGGCCTCACCTTCAAGCCCAACACCGACGACATGCGCGATGCGCCCTCGCTCGCCATCGTCGCGGGGTTGCAGGATGCCGGCGCCACCGTGCGCGCCTACGATCCCGAGGGGATGGAACAGGCCCGCCCGCTCCTGCCCGACATCGCCTACGCCGAGGATCCCTATTCCTGCGCGGAGGGCGCCGACGCCCTGGTGCTGGTGACCGAGTGGAACGCGTTCCGGGCGCTCGATCTCGAACGCCTGCGCGCCACCATGGCCGAGCCGGTCCTCGTCGACCTTCGCAACGTCTATCGCGTGCAGGATGTCGAGCGCCTCGGCTTCCGCTACGCCGGCGTGGGGCGTGCGTCCGATCGCCGAGCGCGGCTGGATTGAGCCGGCAATCCGCGCCTCGCAATGGCGATCGCATCGCCGACCTGGGGACAGGCGGCACGTCGCTGCGACGTGCGGCAATGATGCAGCGGTCTCAACACAAATTCACCCGGTTTCATCGGCTCAGATGCGGGGTGATATCAGTGTGCGGCAAAGCTTAGGTTGATGAACGTTCGCCACAGCCGACCGCAAATCGGCCATTTCGATGCCGTCGTCCCTTCCTCAGGTTGGACAGCGATTTAGAGCCATACTAAGCATCGGCCCGGGGGCTGTCTTGCCGGCGACTGAACCGTTTTCCGTTAACGAGCGTGTGCGAATCAAACGTGACACAACGTACTGACATCGCGATCGTCGGTCGCGCCTGCCGGCTCCCCGGCGCGCCGAGCGTCGACGGTCTCTGGCAGCTCCTGACGGAGGCGCGCTGCGCCGTCGGCCGCATTCCCGGGGACCGCTGGTCCCTGGACCGCTTCGGGCATCCGCGGGCGCAGGAGCGCGGCAAGAGCTACACCTGGGCCGCCGGCGTCCTCGACGACATCTGGTCGTTCGACCCGGCGGTGTTCGGCATCTCGCCGCGCGAGGCCGAGCAGATGGATCCGCAGCAGCGGCTCCTGCTCGAGCTGACTTGGGAGGCGCTGGAAGATGCGGGCATGCGCCCCTCGAGCGTCGCCGGCAGCCCGATCGGCGTGTACGTCGGCGCCTCGTCGCTCGATTACGGCAACCTGCGCATCCTCGACGTGCCGTCGGGCGACGCCTACGCGGCGACCGGCAACACGCTCTCGATCCTGTCGAACCGGATCTCGTACATCTTCGACCTCAAGGGTCCGAGCTTCACCGTCGACACCGCCTGCTCGTCCTCCCTGGTCGCCCTCGACAACGCGGTCGCCGCGATCCGGTCCGGCCGCGTCGACACCGCGGTCGTGGCCGGCGTCAACGTGCTGGCGAGCCCCTTCAACTTCATCTGCTTCTCCAATGCGCAGATGCTGTCGCGCACCGGGCTGTGCCAGGCCTTCTCGGCCTCCGCCGACGGCTACGTCCGCTCGGAGGGCGGCGTGGTGCTCGTGCTGCAATCGGCGGAGGCCGCGCGGCGCGGGGGCTCGACCGTGCGCGGCGTGATCGCCGCGTCCGGCGTCAACTCGGACGGGCGCACCACCGGCATCTCGCTGCCGTCGGGCTACGCGCAGGGCGCGCTGCTGGAGCAGGTCTACCGCGAGGCCGAGATCGACCTCGACGATATGGCCTTCATGGAGGCCCACGGCACCGGCACGCCGGTGGGCGACCCGATCGAGGCCTCCGCCATCGGCGGCAAGATCGGCAAGGGCCGCAAAAGCCCGCTGCCGATCGGCTCGATCAAGACCAACATCGGGCACACCGAGCCGGTCTCCGGCCTCGCCGGCCTGCTCAAGGCGAGCCTCGCCCTCGAGCACGACCTGGTGCCGCCGTCGCTGCACTCGGCCGAGCTCAACCCCGACATCCCCTTCGCCGAGATGAACCTGCACGTGGTGCAGACGGCGCTGGCGATCCCGCGCGGCGCGCGTCAGCGCTTCGCCGGCGTGAACTCCTTCGGCTTCGGCGGCACCAACGCCCACGTCGTGCTGACCGATCCGGCCCCGGTGGCCACGTCGGCCTCCGCGGCCCGCGCGCCCGAGGTGCTGCTGCTCTCGGCCCAGAGCCGCGCCGCCCTCAACGAGCTCGCCCTCGACTATGCCGATCGCTTCGACGCCGCGGGCCCTGCCGAGGCCGATCGGATCGCGGCCGGCGCCGCGCATCGTCGGGAGCGCCTGTCGTCCCGCCTCGCGATCACCCTCGACGGCAAGGCCGACATCGCCGCCGAGCTCCGTGCCATCGGCGAGGCCGAGGACTCGGCCGTCGCGCTCACCGGCACCGCGATCGACCGGGCGGCCGACGTCGCCTTCGTCTATTCCGGCAACGGCAGCCAGTGGGCCGGGATGGGCCGCGAGGCCTATGCCGAGAACGCGGTGTTCCGCGCGGCCTTCGACCGGATCGACACGCTGTTCGCTGCCTACTCGAAATGGTCGCTCAAGGCGGCTTTGGACGCCGAGGACCTCGACGAGCGCCTGGCACTGACCAGCGTCTCGCAGCCGCTGATCTTCGCGATCCAGAGCGCCTCGACCACCGCCCTCCGCGCGGCCGGCCTCGCGCCGAAATTCGTGCTCGGGCACAGCGTCGGCGAGATCGCCGCGGCGGAGGCTGCCGGGATCCTCAGCCTCGAGCAGGCGGTGAGGGTCATCTTCTACCGCAGCCATCATCAGGAGACGACGCGCGGCCAGGGCACCATGGCGGTGCTGCTGATGCCGGCCGAGGAGGTCGAGGGCTTCCTCGAGGATTACCCGACCCTCGACATCGCCGCCTACAACAGCCCCAAGGCCGTCACCGTGGCCGGGCCCGTCGCCGCGATCGACGCCGCGCTCAAGGCGCTGTCCCGCAAGCGCCGGCGCGGGCGCAAGCTCGACCTCGACTACGCCTTCCACGGCCGGTTCATGGACCCGACCGAGAAGCCGCTGCTGCGCGACCTCGCCGGCCTGAAGCCGTCGCCCGGAACCACCGCGATGGTCTCGACGGTGACCGGCGCGGTGCTCGACGGCGGCCAGTTCGGCGGCACCTACTGGTGGCGCAACATCCGCGAGCCAGTGCGCTTCTGCGAGGCGGTGCAGGAGGCGACCCGCCAGGGCGCCCGCATCTTCGTCGAGGTCGGCCCGCGCGCGACGCTGATGTCGCATATCGGCGACGCGATCGAGCCGCTCGGCATCGACAACGCCACCGTCGGCGTGATGCACAAGAAGGCCAGCGGCGGCGATCCGATCGCCCGCGCGCTGGCGGCCGCCCTGGTCCAGGGCGCGGCCGTGGACGAGCGGACCGTCTTCGGCGACGCGCCGGCCGGCGCCCTGAACCTGCCGGCCTATCCCTGGCAGCGCCGCCCCTTCCGCCTCGGCGACACCACCGAAAGCCTGGGTGCGGCGACCCCGCGCGTATACCACCCGCTCATCGGCTCGCGCGTCCAGGTCGACGGCCTGGAATGGCACGGCTTCGCCGACATCGCCACGATCCCCGAGCTCGACGACCACCGCATCGAGGGCCAGGCGATCATGCCGGGCGCCGGCTTCGTCGAGATGGCTCTGGCCGCCGTGCGCGAGGCCCTGCGCATCGACCACGTCGTGCTCGCCGAGTTCGAGATCCACTCCCCGATGGTGTTCGGCGAGGAGGCCCTGCGCGAGGTCGCAGTGCGGATGTCGGGCTCCGGCAACGCGGTTCAGGTCCTGAGCCGCCCGCGGCTCACCCCGTCGCCGTGGCAGCTGCATGCCTCGGCCAAGATCGTCGAAGGCACCTTCGCGCCGCCGGTGCGGCCCGATGTCGAGATGCCGTCCGAGGACGTGCTCACCGGCGACGAGCTCTACCTGCGCGCCGAGGCGGCCGGGCTCGGCTTCGGCCCGAGCTTCCGCCAGGTCGCGGCGAGCGCCCGGATCGACGACGTCACCATCGTCTCCGACCTCGTTCCCGCCGAGGCCGACCCGCGCTACGGCCTCGTGCCGGCCCGGCTCGACGCCTGCTTCCACGGGCTGATCCTGCTGTTCGCCGACCTGCTCGGCGAGAATGCCGGCAAGGCCTACATCCCGGTGCGCTTCGGCGAGGTCCGGCTGCTGCGCCCCGGCGCCGCGATCGCGCGGGCCGTCATCCGGACCCGGCGCTGCAACGAGCGCTCGATCCTGGCCGACTTCACCATCCTCGACGCCGAGGGCGAGGTCGTCGCCACCATCCGCGAGGGCCGCTTCCAGGCGCTGCGCGCCAAGGGCGGCGGCGACCTCGCCGCCTACGCGATCACGCAAGCGGCGGAACTCGCGACCGAGCCGACCGCGATCGCGATGGACCGCCGGTCGAGCATCGCCGCGCTGTTGAAGCCGGCCGCCAAGGCTGCCCGCGCCGCATCCGGCGCCCCGCTCTCGCCCGGGCATCTCCTGCTCGAGGGCTGGGCGACCTCGCTCGCCTACCGCCTCGCCTCCGGCCTGAAGCAGGGCGCCACCGTCGCGATCGACGCGCGCGTCCCGGACGAGATGCGCCCGTGGCTCGTCAACGCGCTCTACGCCCTCGAAAGCAGCGGGCTCGCCGAGCAGGATGGCGACGTCTGGCGTCTCGGCGACGGCGACGCGCTGCCGGCGCCGACCGAGATCATGCGCTGGATCGCGGCCGACCATCCCGAGCTGTCGGCCGAGCTGGTCCTGCTGGCCGATGTCGGCGCCCTGGTCGATCGCCTGCTCGCCGGCACCCTCACCGAGGCTCCGAGCCTGCCGCAGAATGCGCTCGACGCGTTCACCCTGCGCAGCGCCACCGCCCGCGCCTCGGCCGACGTCGTCGCCGGGATCGCCGAGGCCTGCGGCGGCATGCTGCCGAAGGACCGGGCGCTCCGCCTGCTCCAGGTCGGCTTCGGGCCGTTGTCCGCCCAGGTCGCGGCCTTCGCCGAATCCGCCGAGGCGCGCCTCACGGTGTTCGACACCGACCGGCGCCTTGCGGAGCGCGCCCGCCTCGCCCTCCCCCGCGGCGTCGCGGTGATCGAGGCCGCCGAGGACCTTCCGGCCGCCGGCTTCGACCTGATCCTGGCCAGCGGCGCGTTGCATCGCGGCGAACGCGACCTGCCGCAGCGGCTGGCCAACGCGCTCGCCACCGGCGGCCTGCTGCTCGCGGTCGAGCCCGGCGCCTCGCTGTTCCGCGACCTCGTCTTCGGCCTGATCCCCGGCTGGTTCGAGGCCGGGCTCGGCGACATGCCGGTCGGCCGCCTCGACGACATCCCGGGCTGGCAGCGCACCCTCAGCGCCACCGGCCTCGTCAGCGTCGCGGTCGACCGCGCCGCCTCGGTCAACGGCGACGACCTCCTGCTCGTCGCCGAAGCGCCGCCCCGGCCCGGCAAGGCCGCCGCGCAGACCTTCGCCTTCGTCATCGGCTCGGACGACGAGTTCGCCGCCGAGACCGCCTCGTCGCTCGCGACCCTGCTCGTCGCCGCCGGCGTGCACGTCTCGATCATCCTCGACTCCGAGGCCTCGCTGCTGGAGCTGGAGCGCGAGACCCCGGACACGGTGGTGTTCCTGGCCGGCGCCTTCACCCGCGGCGGCGATGCCGCGGCGCGGTTGCGCGAACGCTGCCTCAGCCTGAAGCGCTGCACCGAGCATCTCGGCGCGCGCCAGACCAAGCTCTGGGTGGTCTCGCCCGGCGCGACCCGCGACGGCGGCGGGCAGGCCGCGTCCGTCGAGGCCGGGGTCTGGGCGTTCTCGCGTACGCTGGCCAACGAGATCGCGACGCTCGACGTGCGCCGCATCGACCTCGCCCCCGAGATCGGCTCGAAGCGCGCGGCCGAGCGCCTGCGCGACCTGATCCTCTCGGGCACGCAAGAGACCGAGATCGTCCTGGACGACGACCGCACCCGGGTGATCCGCTTCCGTCCCGGTCACACGCTCAGGCGGATCGATCCCGAGGCGGTGCCGGCCGAGGCCGCCCGCCTGGAGCGCAGCAACACCGGCGGCCTCAACGAGATGGTCTGGGGGCCGGCGATCCGCCGCGCGCCGGGTGCCGGCGAGGTCGAGATCGCCGTCGAGGCGACCGGCCTGAACTTCCGCGACGTGCTCTGGGCGCTCTCGATGCTGCCCGAGGAGATCCTGGAGGACGGCTTCGCCGGCCCCCGCCTCGGCCTCGAATGCGCCGGCCGCGTCGTCGCGGTCGGTGCCGGCGTCCAGGCCTTTAAGGTCGGCGATCCGGTCGTGGCCTTCGCGCAGTCCGGCTTCTCGACCCACATCGTCGTGCCCGAGCTGGTCGTCGCGCCGTCGCCCGCCGGCCTCGATCCGATGGCGGCGGCGACCGTGCCGGTCGCCTTCCTCACCGCCTATTACGGGCTGGTCTCCTGCGCCCGGCTGCGCCGCGGCGAATGGGTGCTGGTCCACGGCGGTGCCGGCGGCGTCGGCCTCGCCGCCCTGCAGATCGCCAAGCTCAAGGGAGCCCGCGTCATCGCCACCGCCGGCTCGCGCGAGAAGCGCGCGCTGGTCAAGGCGCTCGGCGCCGAGCACGTGCTCGACTCGCGCTCGCTCGCCTTCGTCGACGATATCCGCGCGCTCACCGGCACCGGCGTCGACGTGGTCCTGAACAGCCTGTTCGGCGAGGCGATGGAGCGCTCGCTCAACGCGCTGAAGCCGTTCGGCCGGTTCATCGAGCTGGGCAAGCGCGACTACGTCGCCAACACCCATATCGGCCTGCGTCCGTTCCGGCGGAACCTGAGCTACTTCGGCGTCGACCTCGACCAGGTGCTGCAGCACCAGGGCGACGACGGCGCACGGATGTTCCGCGAGGTGATGGCGCTGTTCAACGACGGCGGCCTCAAGCCCCTGCCCTACCAGCCGTTCACCGCCGACGAGACCTCGGACGCGTTCCGGCTGATGCAGCAATCGGGACACGTCGGGAAGATCGTGATCGCGCCGCCGAAGCCCGGCCGCGTGCTCACCGCCCGCAACACGCCCTTAACGGTCTCGACCCACGGCGTCCACCTGATCACCGGCGGCCTCGGCGGCTTCGGTGGCGTGGCGGCCCGCTGGCTCGCCGAACGCGGCGCGAAGAACCTCCTCCTCGTCGGCCGCAAGGGCGCCGAGTCCGACGAGGCCAAGGCCGTCGTCGCCGACCTGACCGCCCGCGGCGTGACGGTCGCGGCCACGCCGTGCGACATCACCAACCGCGTCGCGGTGGATGCATTGCTCGCCGGGATCGAGGCGTCGGGCCGCAAGCTCGCCGGCGTGATCCATGCGGCCGCCGTGCTGCAGGACGGCCTGATCGCCAACCTGGACGCCGCCGCGCTCGACGCGGTGATCGGCCCCAAGGTGATCGGCGCCCAGAACCTCGACGCCGCGACGCGCGACCGTGCGCTCGACTACTTCGTGGTGTTCTCCTCGGCCACGACCTTCATCGGCAATCCCGGCCAGGGCGCCTACGTCGCGGCCAACGGCTTCATGGAGGGGCTGGCCCGCCAGCGCCGCCGCCGGGGGCTGCCGGCGCTGGCCGTCGCCTGGGG
>NZ_VRVH01000410.1:0-3219 GCF_008040095.1 Methylobacterium sp. WL6
CGTCCCCTGCCCTCCCCCCTCTGCGGGGGAGGGTGGCCCGCGAAGCGGGTCGGGAGAGGGGAGCGACAGTTGCGGAGACGTCGCTCCCCTCTCCCGACCTTCGCTGACGCGAGGCCCACCCTCCCCCGCAGGGGGGGGAGGGAAAGTGGAGGTCGGCGTTTCGATCGCCGCCTAAACTCAGCCGACCTTCATCGACCGGAACAGGAAGCGCCGGGCGTCGTCGTCCACCTCGGCCTTGAACGCGTGCCGGCCCTTGAGGCTTTCTGCCCGCTGCGCCGCCGGGCGGGCGCTCACCGTGTCGAGCAGCCGCTTAACGTTCGGGAATTCGAGGATCGCGTCCTCGCCGAGCATGAAGGGCAGCATCCGCGCCCAGCCCCAGACCGCCATGTCGACGATGCCGTACTCGGCGAGCACGAAGCTGCGGCCGGCGAGGTGGGCGTCGAGCACGCCCCAGTGGCGCCGCGCCTCGAACACGTAGCGCTCGGCGGCGTATCCCGTCCGCTCGGCCTCCGGCGCGAAGTGGCGGAAATGCACGCACTGGCCGGAGAACGGCCCGATCCCGGTGGCCACGAACATCAGCCAGGACAGCATCTGGCCGCGGGCCGCCTCGCCGTGGGGCAGGAAGGCCCCGGCCTTCTCGGCCAGGTGCAGCAGGATCGCGTTCGAATCGAACACCGTAGCGTCGCCGTCGACGATCGCCGGCACCTTGGCGTTCGGGTTGATCGCGGCATAGGTCTCGGCGAACTGCTCGCCCCTGCGCGTGTCCACCGGGATCGGCTCGTAGGCGAGCCCGGTCTCCTCGAGGCACAACGCCACCTTCATCGGGTTCGGCGCGAGGTTGTAGTAGAAGCGGATCATCGGGTGCGCATCCTGCGTGTCGGCCGGGTCGGGCATCGCGCGAACGCGGCACCGGTGGCAAGGCCGGCGCGTGCCGGAGGGCGATGGGCCCGCTTACTCCACCACCACCTTGTAGCTCTGCCCCGTCTTCAGCGGCACGCCGCGCTCCAGACCGTTGAGCACCAGGAACCGATCCAGCGCGCGGTCCGGCACCGCCATCCGCCGGGCGAGGTCCTCGGCGTTCGACGAGGCGGCGACGACGATCTGCAGGCGCAGCGGCTTGAGCGAGGCGGTCTCGGCCGGCGAGACCGAGGCCAGGCTCGCGATCCAGCGGCGGAAGGCCGGGTCGGGGTCGGTCGCGCCCTTGGCCGCCATGATCAGGCGGAAGGTGGCGTCGCCGACGCGGATCGCGGCGAGCCGGAAGGTCCAGTCCTTGCCGCGGGACAGGGCGGTCGCCGCCGGATGGTCGGCGATCGGCTGGACCTCGATCGAGGCCGGGTCGATCGCGTCGTTCCACGTCGCCTTGAGGATCGCGTCGAGGGTCTGGCCGTCCTTGGCCTCGACCTGGTCGAACAGCAGGCGCCGGCTGCCCTCGTTGGTGGTGCCCAGCACCGCGTTGCGGGTGTTCTCGATCGAGAAGCCCTCCGGCACCTCGAAGGCGATGCCGAGGCTCGGATGCACGAAGCGGTGCCCGCGCACCGCGCCCTCGCCCGGGTTGTCGCCGTAGGCCAGCCCGTCGATCGCCGCGAGGTAGGCTGCGCGGTCGTCGGTGCCGACGCCCGGGGCCCCGGTGCGCCGCGCGGCACGAGTGACGAGCCCGATGCGCTCGGCCGTGCCCGGATGGGTCGCGAGCATGTCCGGCTCGGCCGCAGTGCCGCCGCCGGCCTTCAGCGCCAGGGTCCGGTTCAGCGCGGTGAGGAAGCGGCCGGCGCCGTAGGGGTCGTAGCCGGCCTTCGCCAGGGTGCGCACGCCGGCCGCATCGGCTTCGAGCTCCTGCTCGCGGGAGAAGCGCGCAAGCGCGAAGCGCGACTGACTCTGGAGCTGGGCGCCGGTGGCCGGATCGTTCAGCACGTCGGCGACCACGCGGCTGACGAGCTGCGAGCGCAGCTCGAGCTCGGTCCGGGCGGTGGCGTGGCTCAGCGTGACGTGCGCGATCTCGTGGGCGAGCACGGCCGCGATCTCCGAGGTGTCGCTCGCCAGCGCGACGAGGCCGCGGGTGACGTAGAGGCGGCCGCTCGGCAGGGCGAAGGCGTTGACCACGGGCGAATCGAGCAGCGTCACCGCGTAGGTTTGGTCGGGCCGGTCGCTCGCCCTGACCAGCCGGTCGGTCACCTCGGTGAGCAGGCGCAGGGTGGCCGGCGACCGGTATTCCCCGCCGAAGGAGGCGACGAGCTTGGCGTGGTCGGCATCCGTGACGCTGGCGGGACGGCCGGTGGTGCGCGGCGCCTCCGGCGGCACGGAGACGACGGCCGGAACCAGCACCGCCCCGGTCTGCTCGCCGGCGCAGGCCGAGAGCGCGAGCAGCAGGGCGAGCGCCGGCGCGCGACGCGCCTGCGCAGGGCCGCCCTGCCCAATTCCCGTTCCGCTCCGCGTCGTGCCGCCCATCATGCCGTTCAGCGCCGCAGCGCCCGCTCCCCATCCGTGCTCGCGCCGGCGATCGCCGTGGGCGCCTCCAGCACTTCGATCGTCTCCGGCACCGCGATGTCGAGGGTCGGCCCGCGACGGATCTCGACCACCCCGCGCACCCGCACCCGCGCGTTCCTGAGCCTGTCCGCACTCAAACCATGTTCGCGCATCCTGCGCCAAGTGCGTTTCGACACGGTGACCGTGAGCCCGTCCTCCCCCCGGGCCGCGAAGTCCAGATAGGTCCGGCTCGGGCGCTCGCCGACATGGCGGATCGTGCCCTGGACCACGACGAACCGCCCCGCCGCCGCGCGCAGGCCAGGACCCTCAGAGGCCTCGAGCGACGGCTGGTGCCAGAGCCCGAGTCCGGCCGTGCGCGCGGCCTCCTCGACGGCGAGCAGCCCCGGGCGGCACAGGGCGTCGCCCTCGCCGGCATCGACCTGGGCGAGACCGGCACCGACGAGGTCCCCCGCGAGGTCGACCGGTCCATCCGCCTCCGACAGGGCGTCGATGCGTAGGCGGCCCCAGCGGTCGGCCTCGCCGCGGGCGACGACGGTCAGCGGGCGGCCGCGCAAAGCCAGCAACCGCTCGGTCGCGGCCTTGGCGATCTCCGGGTCGTCGGGCCAGCGCACCGATCCGAGCACCGCGCGAGCGCCGGAGGCCAGCGCGAGCTCGCCGCGGGGCTCGACCGCGGACAGGGTCTCCGTCCGTCCGTCCCCGGCAAGGCACTCGGCCGTGCCGGTCTCGCCCAGGTCGATG
>NZ_VRVH01000411.1:0-3212 GCF_008040095.1 Methylobacterium sp. WL6
GTGCAGGACCTCAGCGCCGCGGCCGGGAAGATCGGCGACGTGATCGGCCTGATCTCCAACATCGCGAGCCAGACCAACCTGCTGGCGCTCAACGCGACGATCGAGGCGGCGCGGACCGTCGCCAGGAAGCGGGCGACCTCCGCGGTCAGGTGCTCGGACTGGCGCGACAGCTCGGAGGCGGAGGCGAGCACCTGGCTGGCGGCCGCCCCGGTGTCCTCGGACGCGCGCGCCACGCCCGCGATGTTGCTCATCACCTCGTTCGTCCCGCTGGACGCCTGCCCGACGTTGCGCACGATCTCCTGCGTGGCCGCGCCCTGCTGCTCGACGGCGGCCGCGATCGTCGTCGCTACCATGTCGATCTCGCGGATGCGCGCCGCGATCGAGCCGATCACGTGCACGGCCTGCCCTGTGGCGCCCTGGATCTGGCCGATCTGGTCCGAGATCTCCTGCGTGGCCCGCGCGGTCTGGGCGGCGAGCTCCTTCACCTCGACGGCGACCACCGCGAAGCCGCGGCCGGCCTCCCCGGCCCGCGCCGCCTCGATCGTCGCGTTGAGCGCCAGCAGGTTGGTCTGGCTCGCGATGTTGGAGATCAGGCCGATCACGTCGCCGATCTTCCCGGCCGCGGCGCTGAGGTCCTGCACCAGGGCGGCGGTGTCGTCGGCCTCGGCGACGGCGCGCTGCGCCAGGTCGGCCGATCCCGAGACCTGCCGGCCGATCTCCTGGACCGAGGCGCCGAGCTCCTCGGCGGCGGCGGCCACGGTGTTGACGTTGACGGCCGCCTCCTCGGCGGCGGCGGCCACCGTCGTCGACTGGCTGGCGGTCCCGGCCGCCGTGGCCGTCATGGTCCGGGCGGTGGCCTGCAGCGCGCCGGCCGAGGACGACACCCGCCCGACGATGCCGCCGACCGCCTGCTCGAACCCGTCGGCCATCTGGCGCATGCCGGCCTTGCGCTGCTCCTCGGCCGAGGCGCGGGCGAGCGCCGTCTCGGCCTCCAGCGCCTGGGTGCGGATCAGGGTATCCTTGAAGACCTGGACGGCGCCCGCGATCGCCCCGACCTCGTCGCGGCGGTCCCGGAACGGGATTTCGGCGCCGGTGTCGCCGCGCGCGAGGCGGCCCATCAGGTCGGTGATCGCCCGGATCGGGCGCGAGACCGCCCAGTTCACCAGGAGCGCGCCCGAGGCGGCGGCGGCGAGCATGGCGAGGAGCCCGACGAGGACGGCCTGACGCGAGCCGGCGCCGGCGGCCTCGGCGATCCGCGCCCGGTCGTCGAGCAGGCTCCGCTCGATCGTCGCGATCTCGGCGGCCTTCAGGCGCAGCCGGTCCATCGCCGCCTTGCCGGCGCCGGAGATCGCGAGCTGCCGCGCCTGGCCGCGCGTCGGCTCGTCGCGCATCAGCGCGATCTCGCGCTCGGCGATTCCGTCGTGCCAGGCTTGGGCGTCCTGGTCGAGCGCGCCCAGGCGCTGCAGCTGCGCCGGGTTGTCGGAGACCAGCGCGCGGATCCGGGCGAGGGCATCGGCGTAGGCCTTGGTGCCGGCCCGGTAGGGCTCGAGGAAGTTCGGCTCGGCGCTCAGCAGGTACCCGCGCAGGCCGGTCTCCTGGTTGACCATGGCGGTGGTCAGCGCCTCGACCTGCTCCAGGACTCGGTAGGTGTGATCGCGCCACCGTTGCGCCTCCTCGACGGAGCCGAGGCCGCGCCAGCTCACCAGCGCGGCGAGGCCGGCCGCGCCGATGATGACGGCGAAGACCAGCAGGAGCTTGGTCATCAGGCGTAGATCGACGACGGCACGCATTCGAAAGCCCCGGGATGACGGCGCAAGACCGAGTTTTTCCTCTCGGGCGCGGTGTTCATCCTCTACGCGGCAAGCGGTTAAGCCCGCGCTACCGACGAAGTGTTGCGCGCACGCCGAAGCGGCCGCGCGAATACGGATGCCGTCACCTGCTACAACCTGTCGGTTGCATCAGTGGAAGCGCATGCCGGCGACCCCGACCTGCCGTCCCGCGGCTCGTCGGCGGGCCCGTGCGAGGCCCGGCGTTCGGGCCCCCTCCCCCGGCATCGCACGCCGGACGCCAGGAGAATTTTTCGGAGCCGGCCGGGAACCGGATCGCGGTGTTCGCATTTTCTGCGCGCGAGGCCGTTCGAAGGCTCGCCCACGGGCGCCGGAAGGCATCCGGCGACCCTTGTCATCACGTTGCTCCCAGGAGGATGTGGTCATGAGGACCCTTGATTTCGCACCGCTCTACCGATCCACCGTCGGCTTCGACCGCCTGTTCGCGATGCTGGACCGAGCCGCGCAGGCCGAGGCGTCGTCGACCTGGCCGCCCTACGACATCGAGCGGGTGGCCGACGACGCCTATCGCATCACCATGGCCGTCGCCGGCTTCGCGCCCGGCGAGATCGAGCTGACGCAGCACGGCGCCAGCCTTCTGGTCGCCGGCCGGCGAAAGGCGCCCGAGGACGAGCGCCGGATCCTGCATCGCGGCATCGCCACCCGCACGTTCCGCCAGACCTTCGAGCTGGCCGACCACGTGACGGTCGTCGGCGCGAGCCTCGAGCACGGCCTGCTCACCGTGACCCTCAAGCGCGAGGTGCCCGAGGCCCTCAAGCCGCGGCGCATCCCGATCGGCGGGACGGTGCCCGCCGTGAGCCGGGACGCGGTCAGCCAGGACGACGCGCCGAGCCGGATCGAGACCGGGCGCAAGGCGGCCTGAGCCCCCGGCGCGCCTCGATTCCGACGGCCGTGAACCTTGTGCCGCGCGGGCCTGCGGGCCCGCGCGGGGGCTCCGGCCCGTGTGTCCATCCCATCGCGCATCAGGAAGGAGGATCATCGATGAGGGAGACGCAGCTTTTCCGTTCCGGCGCCATGAATTTCGGTTCCGGCGCCATGAACCCCGATGGCGCGCATGATTCCGGCGGCGCCCATCCGGCCTCGTTCGAGGCCTGGCAGGCGCTCGTCGCCCCCGGCGACGTGTTCCGCCACCCGCGGGAGGTCCTGGCCCACCCCGCGCTCTCGCGGGCGGACAAGCGCGCGATCCTGGCGTCCTGGGCGTCGGATGCCTGCGTGCTCGCGGATTCGCCCGGCATGCGGTGCCTCGTCGGCAGCCGGGCCGAGCCGGTCTCGGTCGACGCCGTCCTCGCGGCGCTGGGCGAGCTCGTCCGAGCCGGGCCTGCCCGGCGATGGAGGCGTTCGCGCAGGCCGTCGCCGCCGGGGGCC
>NZ_VRVH01000412.1:0-3204 GCF_008040095.1 Methylobacterium sp. WL6
GCGCTGGAGGCGCTGGCGGGCGAGCTCGACGAGCGCGCGCACGTGCTGCCGACGAACCTGTCCGACACGGCCGCCGTCGAGGCGCTGGTGCCGGCGGCGGAGGCCGCGCTCGGCGGTCTCGACATCCTCGTCAACAACGCCGGCATCACCCGGGACAACATCTTCGTGCGGATGAAGGACGAGGAGTGGGACCAGGTCATCGCCGTCAACCTCACCGCCGCGTTCCGCCTGTCGCGGGCGGCGGTGCGGGGGATGATGCGGCGGCGGGCCGGGCGCATCGTCAACATCGGCTCGGTGGTCGGCACCACCGGCAACCCCGGCCAGGGCAACTACGCGGCGGCCAAGGCCGGGCTCGTCGGGCTGACCAAAGCGCTGGCGGCGGAGGTCGCCTCGCGCAACGTCACCGTGAACTGCGTCAGCCCCGGCTTCATCGCCTCGCCGATGACCGACGTGCTCAACGAGAAGCAGCGCGAGGGCATCCTCGGCCGGGTGCCGGCCGGGCGCCTCGGCGAGGGCGCGGAGGTGGCCGCCGCCGTGGTCTACCTCGCCTCGGCGGAAGCGGCCTACGTCACCGGCCAGACGCTGCACGTCAACGGCGGCATGGCGATGGTGTGACGCCGGGGCGCGCGGCCCGGCCATCCCGCGGAAAACGCGGCGGAATCGGCGCCCGGAGCACACCGATGAACGGTTCGTGAACCGGGCCTCGCCAGCGCCGAAACCCTGTGTTAACACCCCGGCTGCCGTGCAAGGGGTTGACGGTTCGGCGGGTTCCGAGTCCAAGGCCAACAGGATTTCAGGACCCAGCGCGTTCGGTCACCAGCCGCTCGAAACAGGACTGGCCCGAAGCAAGGGCCACGGCGGCAACGGCGCCATTCCTTTCACCCACGTAACGTGAAGACCGAGGACCAGCAACGATGAGCGATATCGCTGAGCGCGTGAAGAAGATCGTCGTCGAGCACCTGGGCGTCGAGCCCGAGAAGGTGGTCGAGGGCGCCAACTTCATCGACGACCTCGGTGCCGACAGCCTCGACACCGTCGAGCTCGTGATGGCGTTCGAGGAAGAGTTCAACGTCGAGATTCCGGACGACGCCGCCGAGACCATCCAGACGGTCGGCGATGCGGTGAAGTTCCTGGAGAAGAACTCGGCCGCCTGATCGGCCAAAACGTCCTTCGGGTCGACGCGGCGCGGGCGGGGTGGAAACACCCGACGCGCCGCTGTCGTTGTTCAAGCGGAACGGGTTCGGGATAGCGCGATGCGGCGGGTGGTGGTTACGGGTCTGGGGATGGTCACGCCGCTCGGCAGCGGAGTCGAGCACACCTGGAGCCGGCTGATCGCCGGCGACAGCGGCGCCGGGCCGATCACCACCTTCGAGACCTCCGACCTAGCCTGCCGCATCGCCTGCACCGTGCCGCTGGGCGACGGCAGCGACGGCACCTTCGATCCCGACGCGTGGATGGAGCCGAAGGAGCAGCGCAAGGTCGACCCGTTCATCGTCTTCGCGATGGCCGCCGCGGGCCAGGCGCTCGACGATGCCGGCTGGCACCCGACGAGCTACGAGGACCAGTGCGCCACCGGCGTGATGATCGGCTCCGGCATCGGCGGCATCGGCGGCATCTACGACGCCTCGGTGACCCTGAAGGACAAGGGCCCGCGGCGGATCTCGCCGTTCTTCATCCCCGGCCGCATCATCAACATGGCCTCGGGCCAGGTCTCGATCGCGCACGGCCTCAAGGGCCCGAACAGCGCCGTCGTCACCGCCTGCTCCACCGGCACGCACGCGATCGGCGACGCGGCCCGCCTGATCATGCTGGGCGACGCCGACGTGATGGTCGCGGGCGGCGCCGAATCGCCGGTCGACCGGCTGTCGATCGCGGGCTTCGCCGCCTGCCGGGCGCTGTCCACCGGCTTCAACGACACGCCGACCAAGGCCTCGCGCCCCTACGACAAGGCCCGCGACGGCTTCGTGATGGGCGAAGGCGCCGGCGTGGTGGTGCTCGAGGAGTACGAGCACGCCAAGGCCCGCGGCGCCAAGATCTACGCCGAGGTGGTCGGCTACGGCATGTCGGGCGACGCCTACCACATCACCTCCCCCTCGCCGGACGGCGACGGCGCCTTCCGCTGCATGACGGCGGCCGTGAAGCGGGCCGGCATCGACCCGGGCGCGATCGACTACATCAACGCCCACGGCACCTCGACGCCGATGGGCGACGAGCTCGAGCTGCGCGCCGTCGAGCGCCTGCTCGGCGCCTCGGCCCAGGGCGTCGCGATGTCCTCGACCAAGTCCGCCGTCGGCCACCTCCTCGGCGCCGCCGGCGCGATCGAGGCGATCTTCTCGATCCTGACCATTCGCGACGGCGTCATCCCCCCGACCCTCAACCTCGACGACCCGAGCGTCGAGACCGCCCTCGACCTCGTCCCGCACGAGGCCAAGCGCCGGCGGGTCGACATCGCGCTGTCGAATTCGTTCGGGTTTGGCGGGACGAATGCGAGCTTGGTGATGCGGCGGGTTTCTTAACTCGCTGTTTTGGTTGTTATCGGCTCTGTTGGTAGAACTTCCAGCATCGCCGTAACTACACTCCGCAAAATTCCCACTGAAGACAATGCCTCGTCCAGTGATAAGGGAGCCTCTGAGTGTATTATTGGGTTTCTATGTAATCAAGCCATCTGGCCCAGCGAAGACAAAACCTTCTATCGCCAATATCTTTCGAACGCATTGTTTTAACGTAAATGCCCAGACTTTTTACTATCGGATTTGGCATTTTTTGCTGACGACAGAGTAGTACTTTCGCAGCACGCTTTCAGTTGCTCCAAATAAATGAGCTCCACAAGCGGTTGGCATGTCGTAAGCAATCGCTTTTGCTGCTTCTCTTACGTCGACCAACGCCTCGGGGACCCTGTTTTTTTAGACCCCGTTTCATAATGGGCAGAACAGCTTAGCTATTGGGTGAGCGGCGAGCATCGCGGGCGTTGGGAGAGTGTCTGACGCTCACCCAGGAACCCCAATGTGGACGCCCGCCGCCCGCGCCGAGCTTGCGCGCGAGAGCCTGCCCTACGCAACCAATCTCAGCGATGACGTGTGGGCGGTGCTTGCGCCGCTTCTGCCTGCGCCGTCCAGCACAGGCCGCCCATGGCGCCGGCCCCTGCGCGCGGTCTTCGACGGCATCCTGTACGTCCTGCGGACAGGATGCGCGTGGCGGCATCTG